>JAIWAR010000014.1:0-25315 GCA_048634245.1 Methanosarcinales archaeon
AAAATGTTGAGAAACAAAATAGAAAAAGTTGACGTTTATGTAGATAAAAGGGAAGCCCGCATACTATGTCTGGCAGCTCATCCCGACGATGAAGACGGGGAAGCTCTGGTTTATTTTAACAAATTGTTCGGTTGCTCTACGTATATTCTTTTAGCGACTCGAGGAGAAGGGGGGGAGAACCTGATTGGCCCTTATCTTGGTAAAGAGCTGGGTATTATACGCACAAAAGAAATGGAACAAGCCGCCTTTTTGTTAGGAGTTAATAGAGTATATTATTTAGGAAAGAAAGACTTTGGATATTGTCTGGATATTGATGAGGCTGTGGATAAATGGGGAGAACAAGATACTTTAAAAAAAATAGTTTATTTTTACCGCCTTATCAGGCCCCATATTATCATTACTAAACACACTCCTTACGATGGTCATTGCCAGCATCAGGCTTTTTTGTCTTTAGCAAAGAAAGCTTTTGATTTATCGGGAAATTCGAAAGTTTACCCCGAAATGATTAAAGAGGGGCTTTTGCCTTGGCAGCCGCTTGAATTTTATCAAAGAACTAATTCGCCGGAGATAGAAAATGCAGTTTTAGTCGATGCTAATGAAATTATATGCTCCGGAGATAAAACTATTAATCAGGCCGCTTATGAAGCGTTAAAACAGCATCGCAGTCAAATACAAGGGGGCTGCGGAAAAAAATGCAGCAGAGAAGATAAAGTCTTTTATCAATTAGTTAAATCTAAAATGCCTTTGAACAATAAGAAAGCAGATTGTTTTTTTGATGGAATTTCTTTGCAGGACAACCTGTCAGAGCTAAATGGTATCACTCTCTCAGGAATGCCCGGTGTAAAAATAGTTAAGAATTTGAAAATAGGATTGATTGAAGAAGATAAGAATACTTTATTTATAGCTCTTAAGACCTTAGGATGTGATTTTAAAAAAATAGAGGAAAATTTTTTAAAAGAAGGAAATTTGTCGGAATTTGACACTATTATTATTGGCCAGAGAATAAACCTATCTTTTTCTTCTAACAACAAAATACGTGGACACTTTTCTGAATTTGTAGAAAATGGAGGCAACCTAATAGTTTTTGCTGTTAAATACGGAAGGCTTGCGCTTAATTGGCAGCCTTACCCTTTAAATTTATCTTTTAACCCGATAGTTGACGAAAATTCTCCGGTAACAATTTTGACTCCCGGTCACACTCTTTTTAATTACCCTAATAAAATTAATAGTGAAGACTTTAAAGGCTGGGTGCAGGAAAGAGGGCTTTCTTTTCCATGTGATTATTCTGAGGAGTATATTGAATTAACAAGCTGTTTTTCTTCCAAGGAAAACCTGGTAAAAAGTGGATATCTGGTAGTTCATTACGGGAAAGGCAGTTATATTTGTA
The DNA here is from genome assembly GCA_048634245.1 of Methanosarcinales archaeon. Taxonomy (GTDB): domain Bacteria; phylum Omnitrophota; class Gorgyraeia; order Duberdicusellales; family 4484-171; genus Susulua. The sequence goes on from JAIWAR010000014.1 coordinate 1,388, forward strand.
CTTCTTATAGCTGGCATCGCCAGTTGAGAGAATTCCACTTAGGGGCATATAAAAATTTTGCTAATATGTTAACCTACAGAGTTTTAAAAAATGGCGAAAATTAATCGGGAGCTTTGGGTTATTAGTTTTATATTAGTTCTTTCTATCGCATTTGCGATGAGCACGGGAATTCGTATGCATGGTGATGAGCTCTCTTATTATTTAATGAGCGAGTCTTTATTAAGAGATGGTAATCTTGTAGTGGAAAAAGAAGATATTGCAAGATGGAGGAACGGCGAATTCGGGGATTCGCCTTATGGAACATATATATTTATTGATAGAAGAGAAGTCGTAAGATACGGTAAACCACTCCTTTATCCTTTTATTGCGGTACCTTTTTGTTTCTTTGGCGTAAGAGGGTTAGCTCTGCTTAATGGATTGTTTTTAGGGGGCAGTATAATATTTTGTTACTTATCTTTAAGGAGATATCTTTTTAAGATTGGTGCTTTGTTTATAGTTTTGATGTTTTTTTCATGCAGTTTTATGCCGGTTTATGTGTTCTGGATGCATCCGGAGATGATGCTGTATTTTGCCTGTTCTTTGTGTATGTGGTTATTGGTTTGTAAACGAAGAACATTGCTTCCAGCGCTAATTATAGGAATAGTAAGTAGCATGAAAATAGTATTCTTGCTGTTGTTAGTTCCTTTAATCGCTGTATTGATATCAAAGAAAGAGTTTAAAAAGTTAAACAAGGCAATGAGAATGTGTTTTTTGGGTATAGGTATTATGTTATTTTTACAATTTTTATTTTTTGGCCGGATTTCTCCCTATAGCAGCCAGAAGAGAGCCTTTGTTGTTCTTAATTCCAAAGGGACTTATTCTACAGTACAGCAAGAGATTAAACCGATAATTGTTTCCATGTCTCAATTTGAGGGAATTACTTTTAGCAGTCTGGGGTTATTTTTTAGGAATTTGAGGATTTTTTTTATCGGCAGGTTCACCGGTGTTGTTTGGTACGCATTTCCGGGAATTGTATGCGCGGGCGTTTATTTGCTGTATAGGAGGTGTATTCAAAAACAGGAAAGAATATTGGGCGATAGTATCTTAATAGCTATGTTGTTTTTGGCAGTAGTTCTTATTATCGCCCGCCCTTTAAACTATTTTGGGGGAATAGATTTTATATGTAATCGATACTTTTTTATTTTGCCTGCGGGATTGTTTCTGCCTTTAACTAAAATCGTTAAAAATTCAAAAAAATTTGGTTTAATGTTCCTACCAGGCTTGCTTGTAAATTTTTATATTATAAATTATGAAGTTTCTGAAAAAAGTAGATTTTTTTATTATCGTAATTATCCTTATGCTTATTCAGCAGGATTATATACCCGCATAATACCCTTTTTTAAGTATTTTCCTTTGGAATTAACTCAGATAGAATCACTTCCGGTTCATAAGATAAAGGTTTCCGAAAACAGGAGTTTTTATTTCCCTTTAGGGTTTAAGGAAAAAAACGAGAAAGGGATTCTGATAGATAAAGGGCAGGAAATTGTAATTGTCCAGAATAGCAAAGAAAATTTTATTCTTAAAACAGATAGAAAAAATCTTAGCTTAAAACCCGCGGTTAAGTTAAAAAGCGGGTTAAGCGGAGAATATAAAAGTTTTTATTATTTCAAAGCAAAGCAGTTGACATTAATAAAGTAAAAATGCTTAAAAAACTTCCCCTTATCGTCTTGCCATTAATTATCCTATTTTCTTTTTTGCTTAATAGCTATAATATTAATTTCCCTTTAAACTATCATGCTGATGAGAAGAAGAAGGTTTTTTTTGTCAAGGAGGGTGAGCAGGATTTCAAACATCCAATTTTGATGCTCCAGGTTGTTAGGCTTTTTAATATCCCTTTAAAGCTAATTTCAAAACAAGATATTGTTGTTTTAGGCAGGCTTTCCAGTGCGGTCTTTGGTTCTTTGATTGCGTTTATATTTTATTTTATCTCAAGGCTGAAGCTAAGTAGAAAATGTTCCCTTCTGGTCTCTCTTGGAATTATTGTCTCACCGATTATGGTAATGCACTCTCATTATTTTAAAGAAGATATTATATTTACTTTTTTTGCTCTGTGTTCCCTTTTTTGTTTTTTTAAGTATCTGAAAAGCAAAAACTATTTGTCAATATTACTTCTCGGGATAACTACCGGGCTTGCTTTTTCATCTCACTACAAGAGCCTGCTTTTTATACCTGTTTATTTGACTGCTCCTTTTCTTGTTTCAAAAAGTATCAAAATAAACAAAAGACTCTTTTTTGAATTATTAACCGCATTTATTATCGCAGTTATTGTTTTTTTAGCAGTAAATTATCCTTTGATCTTTCATTTTGAAAATTTCATCAAAGGATTTTCACTTGAGCTTAATCATGTTTTTCGCGGACATAGCTTAAAACGTTACCCAATAGATGATTTTTTTATTTTTCATCTTAAAAACAGTGTTGTTTTGGGAGTTACAATGCCGGTAGCTATTTTAGGTATTTTGTTTATTTTTTACAGTTTATTAAAGTGGAGAAAAACAGTTTGGCAGGATCGGATACTAATTCTTTATTGTTTTGTTTATTATTTTGCGGTAGAGCTTAGTCTATGCAAGCCCTTTCCGGATTATATGAGGTATGTCATACCATTTGTACCGGTATTAATTTATTTCGCTTTTAAGGCAATATTCTTAATTAATGCATCACTAAGTTTTTATGAAAAAAAATATTTAACCTTATTTCTGGTAATAGCGTTGGTGAGTGTTCCTTTAATCAAGACAGTAAAACTTGATTATTATTTGGAAAAAGATACCAGAAAAACCGTAAAAGAATATTTTAAAAACTCTCCTTACAATCCGCTATATGGGGCATATGCGGCAGAAAATCGGGATATAGATGTAGCTGTTAATAAAAGCATTGAAGAGTACCGTCAATCCAATATTACCCATCTTGTAGTAAGCAGCTTTAGATATGAGAGATATTCCATTGGAAGTAAGTTAAAAAAACAAGAAAATAAGGTTCATAGAAGACATAAAGGATACGTTGAATTATTCAAATATCCCTATATCGAGATAAAACCGGCCTATAAGAGTTTTGCCTTCAGCAATCCCACCATAAGGATAATAGATATAAGAAATAATTCAAAGAAAGATACAAAAAAATAAAAGCCTATAAATATGAAAAGTAGCAGGTTTATTTTATCAATTTCTTGTACCTAAATTTTAAAGTTAAAAATATTTCTATATTAGGCCATAGTCTATCCCAGATTCCGTATTTTGAAGTTCCATGCAATCTTGGATAGTGGCGTACGCGGCTTTCCCGAGACTTAAATCCTTGGAGGTATATTATAGCTGTAAAAAAGCGATGGTAATGTTTGAAATATTTAACTTTAGAAAGGCACTCTTTTCTAAAGACTTTTACAGGGCAGTTGGCGTCATGGAAGTTAATTCTCAGAAGAATGTTTTGGGCGAAATTAGCAAACTTAGAAAATAATTTTTTGCTTAATTTATCTTTTCGTTTGTAACGCCAACCGCAGACAAAATCATACCCTTTCTTGAGTTCTTCAATCATTAGGCGAATATCTCGGGGGTCATCCTGCATGTCTGCGTCAAGTGTCCCTATAATATCTCCGTTTGCCTGCTTGAATCCAGCATAGAAGGCGAGGCACCGGCCTTTATTTTTGTTAAAATGGATAACCTTAAGCCGGGAGTCTTTTATTTCCCGAATTTTATTGAGGGTATTATCTGTGGAGCCGTCATCAATAAAAATAATTTCATAATCTAAATCTTTCATCGCGTTTTGAATTTTTTGATGTAAAGGAAGTATCGTTGATTCTTCGTTGTATATTGGAATAATTATAGAGATATTCATTTGGTGAATTTTTTGAAAATATCGCTTCTAAGGTATAATTTTACTATTGTGTCTTCGTCGTCATCATCGTCGAGTTTGATTTTTTTTTCTATATATTTTGTTTCGATATAAGGAATTATGTTTGGGCCATAGAAATGCAGTCTGTTTAATAATATTATTTCAGGAGTATATTCTTTTATTTTATTTATGAAATATTTTTGGTTTTCTTTATCATTGAAATTTCTTTTAGTTGATGTAAAGGCTAATTCTGGGGGAATGAGCATGTCCGCGTAGAAAGCGAATATTGGTCTATCTGTAACTATCCAGTTTGTGTTTTTTTTGTATTTTAGTAATAGCTCTACCGTTTTATTATTTCTGGCATTTGTGTCTTTCCAAATGCTTTCTACGCCGTGGGCAAATTTAAAAGGTAGCCTGAATATGGTTAATAGTATTACTACCCCCGTTATCCAGTTTAAAAGTATGGAGCTGTTGTAAAACGATAGATTTGACGATTTCCTTTTTTTAAACAAACTTAGGCTTGAGTTGTTTTTAAAAAAATGGGTAAAAGTAATTGCTGCCAGCCAACATATTGGAGGTGAAATCAGCAAGTAATGATGCCCCCAGAATGGATGGTGATTGGCTAAAAGCAAACCTCCAAAGGCTAACCATGAAATAAGCAGAAAACAGTGCCGGTTCTTTTGTTTTAATATTAGGAGAACACCTATTACGGCTAGGGCAATAATATCGTAATCGGCCAGGGTTATACCTATTTTTGTAGAAAGACTATTCTTTTTAACGGCATAAGCTGCTAAATGAGGTTTAATCTGTTGGTCTATAAATAACTGCAAATTGAAATTGAAAAAGTATATCGTGATAAGTAGGTAGACGCTTATTAGTGAAATAGACCATAAAATAATAGGAGAAAATATGCCCTCTTTTGTTTTTGTGTTATTATAATAAAATTTTTTATTTAATATAATTTCGGAAATAATAATAGGTATTAAAAAAACGGTGAATAATTTAGTTTGAAGAGATAGGGCCATAAGTATTCCGGATAAAATCAGGAAACGGTTGTTATGGAATTTTTTGTGAATAGTTAGATACATAATCGAAAGCATAGCGAAAGAAACCGATACTATCCCAATCATTACTGAAACACTAAGGCGGATGTAGCGGTTAGATAGAATTAAGAACAATACGGCTATGCAGCTGCAAAAAAAACCATTCTTTATGCGTATCGTCTTGTGGAAGGCAAGGAGAAGTAGAACAGAGAATATTAATATTAAACATCGAGCCAAGCATATTGATGTTCCAAATAATTTAAATAAAAAAGATAGTATTAGAGGTAGAAGAGGCGGCTGGTCATTAAAAATTTCTTTATATAAGGAAAAGCCGTTCATTAAAAGAGTTGATTTAATCAGGTTAATTCCTTCGTCAGTATTGTATTCAAAGGCATGCTCTATCGGAGATTTTGTAAAAAAACCTATAGCGGCAACTGCTATTAGGCATAATAGTGAAATTAATATTGTTTTTTTGTGCATAAGCCTAAAAAAGAGGGATTCTTGCTAGTTGACCAATAAGTAGTGTTACCGAGGAATAATTGAAAATTTTTAATAAACATAGAGGTATTATAAGGTAATGCAGCAAGGTAGTCCAGAGGAACATTGCTAATGAGAACAACAGAGGCAGGCCCGGAAAATGGAAAACCATTGACATCTCTTCTTGTTTTTATAAAATACCATATGGCTCGTCCTTATTGTTTACAAGGTGAAAATTGCGTCTGACCCCTACTATCTCTTAATTTTTTAGATGAAATGCTTTTTGGAGAGGGCATTGATAAAATGTTTAAAAAGTTTACTTTAGCAATTTTATTGTTAATTGTTTTTTTTTCTTTTCTACTCAATAGCTGTAATATTGATTTTCCCATAGGCTATCATATTGATGAGGTTAAAAAGGTTTTTTTTATTGAGAATGATCAGCAGGACTTTCATTTACCTGTTTTGATGATTCAGATTATTAGGTTCTTAAATATTTTTTTAAAATTAACTTCAAAACAAGATATTGTTGTTTTGGGCAGGCTTTCCAGTGCGGTTTTTGGTTCTTTGATCGTTTTTATATTATATTTTATCTCGAGGCTAGGGTTAAGTAGAAAATATTCCCTTTTGGTTTGCTTAGGGTGTGCCGTTTCACCGATTATGGCAATACACTCTCATTATTTAAAAGAGGATATTATATTTACATTTTTTGCTATGTGTTCACTTTTCTGTTTTTTTAAGTATTTGAAAAACAAGAGTCGATTATCGGTAATATTTCTTGGTATTTCAACCGGGTTAGCCTTTTCATCCCATTATAAGAGTTTGCTTTTTATACCTATTTATTTAATCAGCTCAATACTCATATCAAAAAGTGTTAAAGAAAATATAAGATTTTTTATTAAATTGTTAGCAGCGTTGATTATTGCTTTCATTGTTTTTTTGATAATAAATTATCCGCTTGTTTTTGATTTTGGTAATTTTATCAGGGGGATTTCTTTTGAAACCAGTCATATTTTTCGCGGACATAGCTTAAAACGTTACCCAATAGATGATTTTTTTCTATTTCATTTTAAAAACAGTGTTATTCCCGGAGTTACAATCCCGGTAGCTATTTTAGGCGTTTTATTTATTTCTTACAGCTTATTAAAGTGGGAAAAAACATTATGGCAGGATAAAATACTAATATTTTATACCCTTGTTTTTTATTTTGCGGTAGAACTTACTCCGTGCAAACCTTTTCCCGGATATATAAGGTATGTTATCGCGTTTACTCCGGTATTAATTTATTTTGCCTTTAAAACAATATTTTTAATTGGCTCATTAGGCTACTTTTATGGAAAAAAATATTTAATATTGTTTTTAGGGATACTTTTGATAATTAGTCCGCTTGTTAAGACATTAAAGCTTGATTATTATTTGGGAAAAGATACCAGAGAAACAGCAGAAAAATATTTTAAAAGGTCTTCTTATAGCCCGGAGTATGAAACATACGCAGCAGTAAATTGGGATATGCGCAGGGTTGTTGACAAAAGCGTTGAAGAACATCGGAAGTCTAATGTTACTCATCTTGTAGCGAGTAGTTTTCAATATGAAAGATATCTTATCGGGGGTAAATTAAAAAATCAAAACCCGGAAGTTTATGTAAGATGTAAAGCATATACCGAATTATTTAAATACCCCTATGTTGAGATAAAACCGGACTATGAGAGCTTTGCTTTCAGCAATCCTACTATAAGGGTAGTGGATATAAGAAATAATTCAAAGAAAAATACAAAAAAATTAAAAGCCTATAAGCATGAAAAATAACAAAGTTTTTTTGATTATAACGGCAATAACAGCACATATAATTATTTTAAGCAAAACGTGGTTAATGCTGAAAGTTATTGCGATTATTGCTCTTACCGGTATACTCCCGGCAATACTTCTAGTAGGGTTGCTTATTGGTAGAAGTAAGTACCCTCTTAGTATAGGAGAAAAATGTGTTTATGTTATAGGTGTCGGCTATAGCATTATGATAATAACTATGTTATTAGTAAGTTATTTGCCCGGAGGTGTAACAAAATGGCACACATTTATTGCATTTGATTTAGTATTGCTTATTTTATTTTTATTAACAGCCAGGAAGCCTTCATCTGTAAAACCTGCCTTAGATGATTCTGTTCAGAATAAGGTTCCGATTTCCGTTGGCCGATATTGGCTGCTAATAGGATTTTTATCTCTATTGCTTATCGGCGGATTTTTTAGATTTGTCAACTTGGGTTATTCTGAATTTCAGGGGGATGAAGCAAGGGCTGCTGTAAGAGCGGCATCAGTTATTCAGGGGTATGATGATACTCTTTTTTTTCATAAAAAAGGCCCTGCAGAGATTTTAATTCCAACTGTAATTTATTCTTTAACCGGCCGCTTAACTGAGCAGGCAGCTCGTTTGCCTTTTTCTTTAGCCAATTTAACCGTGTTATTTGTAGTATTTTTGCTTGGTTGGTATCTGTTTGGGCCTATCGCCGGATGGTCGGCGGCCCTTCTACTTGCCTTAGATGGATATTTTATCGCTTATAGCAGAATTCTTCAATATCAAAGTTTAGTTTTTCTTTTATCAACCTTAGCAGTGCTGATGGTTTACAAGGCTTTGCGGTTTCCCGAGGCTATGAATCGTTATTTTTTACTAGCGGCATTGTTTTTTTCTACAGGGTTATTAGCACATTATGAGACCATCACAGTTCTTATTCCGGTAAGTTTTCTATTTTGGAAAATCAGAAAAAAAACAAATACAAAACAAATAGCCAAAGCTTTAGTTACGCCTTTTATCCTGGTTTTTATATTGGTTTCTATTTTTTATATTCCATTTATTATTCATCCTCACTTTAAGATAACTTATACATATATAGTAACCAAACGAATTCATACTGTTGGAAGCTTTATCTGTAATAATATAGATAGTTTTATCAATAGAACTACATTTTACAGCACTACATACTATCTGGCATTAATGGTTGTACTTACTCTATTGGCAATTTTAGCGGCTTACCGAAGTTTTATGAACTTAAGGCAAAAAAGGTACATAGCCGGATTTATTATGCTATGTGTAGTTTTTACTGGATTTTGGCTTGGTTGGATAGAAGTTATTAAAGCGGATTATGTTGGGCTATTGGTTGTATTGATTATATTGCCTGTATGGTTGGCTCCGCAAATAAAAACAGAAGAGAAGATGCTGTGGCTCTGGTTTGGCATACCGATGTTGTTGACCCTCTTCTTTGTGGAAAATCCAGGGAATCATGTTTATATTTTTTTTATACCCTGGGTACTAATATCAGGTATGGTGATTAATAAGTGGTGGAAAATTGTTCAAGCTTGGCTAGGCAGGACTAAAGCGGTTACTATAGGTATAATAGTTTCAGTATTAACTATAGTTGTATTTGGTAATTATGCCTACTGGTATTTTGTGCACCATAAACCAGAGATTTTAAGAACTTGGAAACAAAATAGGCCTAAGGGCTATTGGGTTTCTTATGATTCTCCGGATGATAGCCAAGTATTTGATTTTCCTCGATTTGGTTTTCCTCATAAAACCGGGTGGAAAGCTTTAGCTGTTTTGTATCAAAAAAATATATTAAACGGCGCCTATGATCCTAACTGTCAACGCAGTAGTAGCCTTAAAAGGGTTAGAGCTTGGTATTTGCGTGATCTTAAAAAAGATAGAGAAAACCATAAATATTTTTTCTTAACCCCAATTTACTTAGGCAGAAACGCAGGGTATCCGGGTTTAACAGCTGAATTAGAACAAAAATATAGCTTATTCGGGACTGTTGCTGTTGACGGCGAGCCTCGTATATATATATATCAAAAGGCGAAGAATCAAATAGAAGCTCAGGTGTTTGATAATAGGGATTACGAAGAAATATTTAACAACGAACTGTCAGGACCGTTTTTTCATCTTGATGAATCAGTAATTAAAGAGAGGGATTAGATAGAAACATATTAATTCGACTTTCTAATTTTAGATTAGCCCGGTGCTTATTTTTTGTTATAATTAAAAGAAGGAGCAATGATAGAAGGTGTAATTTCAAAGAAATGATTGTAGAAAATAGGGGGGTAGCAATGAAAAAAAGGATATTAAATTTGACAGTAGTTTTTTTGATTATATTTTTTATGTCAAATGTAATGGCCGACACTCGTTTAATTTCCATCGAAGATATTAAAAGAAATCATGTTTCAAAAGTTAAAAAAGCAATTGGAGATGGAGCCGATGTGAATGCCAAGGATAAAAACGGCAAGACAGCATTAATGCTTGCGGCTAAAAAAAATTCCTTAGAAGTTGCAAAGCTGTTAATAAAAAAAGGAGCAAATATTAATGCAAGGAATAAAAATGGCAAGACATCATTAATGCTTGCCGTTGAAAAAAATTCTTTAGAAGTCGCGAAACTGTTAATAGAAAAAGGAGCGAATATTAATGCCAGAGATAAAGACGGTAAGACATCATTAATGCTTGCCGTTGAAAAAAATTCTTTGGAGGCGGCAGAGTTGCTGATAAAAAAAGGAGCAAATATTAATGCTAAAGATGAAGACGCCAAGACATCATTAATGCTTGCCGTTGAAAAAAATTCTTTGGAGGCGGCAAAGTTTCTAATAAAGCAAGATGCAGATATTAATGCCAAAGACGAAGACGGTAAAACAGCGTTAATGTTTGCCGTTGAGGAGAATTTCTTGGAAATGGCAAAACTGCTGGTAAGAGAAGGGGCATATCTTAAAGTCAGAGATAAAAATGGTAAGACAGCATTGATGATAGCGCAAAGCAAAGGTTTTAATAAAATGGTAATTATGCTTAAGAGGTATATGTTTTGAAAGAAGCGGTTAATGGGGACTCTATGCGTTTAAGGGAAATAGTTTTAAGAGAAAGGAAGAAAAAGTCTTATCCGGGGTGCCGAAAATTAGCTGTTCTTATCGAGAAAAAATATTCGCTAAAAATTTCCAAATCAACAATCAACAACATTCTTAAAGGCAAGGGCATAAAAGAGGTTAAAGGGAGGAAAGAGCGGATTTCCTCTTATACCGGGGGAAAGCCGGTTTTTTTAGGGGCATATCTTTTAAAAGCAATAGATGAAGAAACCGGTTTTTTTAATTATATAGCAGACTGCTTAAAAGTAATATATCCTCCTAAAGGCGGCTTAAGTCTTGAAAAGCTTATTTTGTTCCTTTGTTTTTCGTTTTTTTTAAAAGAAGATGAAAAAAAAGCTTATTCGACACTAAAGGTCAGTGGCCTTAAAAGTGTTCCTATAAAGGCAATAAATAACTTTTTAAAGCGGATTTATATCTGTTCTCCCAAAATAAACTTTGTTAATTTAAAGGATAGGCTGGAAAAAGTTTTTTCTCTGGGGCTTTTGTTCGGTAACGGGAAAATGCTGTTTTGCGACGGTCCTTTTAAGATGTTATCTTCTTATCCCAGAGCCAAGAAAGGTTCTGCAATGTATTTATACGGTGGAGAGAAGGTACTGGAGAGAATGAAAAAACTTAATACCCTTATGATTTTTTCCGCCTCCGGCTTTAATCATTTCTCTCCATCGGTTTTTTATTTTATAAGCAGTATAAAAACAGGGCTTAAAAGGGTGGATTTCTTAGATGGGAAGTCAAAAGTGCTAAAAAGCCGGGTTTTTCCAGGGTTTAAGCCCTCTTTTCTCATGGGCTATTATCCTAGAAACATTTCCAAAAGTATACGTTTTATTAAAAAACCGAGGTTTAAAAAGGTTGAATTTGCCCCTTTTGGCAGTTTTTACCTTGGTGTGGGGGTATCGGAATTTACTGCGGCCGTAGGGGGGGGGAAAGTTAAATTAACCAACATTCTTATAAAAAGAAATAAATATGCTTTTCCCTGCTGGGGAGCGATTGCAGATAAAAAGCCTTGTTTAGAAATAATCAAAGAATATTTTTATCGTTGGCCTTATTTAGACGGTATGTTCAGGGAAGACTCTGAGGCCGGGAAAAAATCTCATTCTTATTTAGCCGGAGCAAATAAAAAAAAGAATGACATCGTATCCCCGCTTTTAACCTTTAACAGCTTTTTGCAAGTAAGAAAAATTATGGAGGTTTTATATAATATTTTAAGAAAAAGGATAGAGGGTATAGAAAAGAGAGATCTGTTTTTAAAGGGGGCGGCTTCAAAAGGTAAAAGAATCATTACTATTTCGATAAAAAAGATGCCGGTTTCCTTAAAAAAGCGTATAAACAAAATTCCTCTATATGTAGAGGGGAAGAGACTGTTTATTTGCTAAAATGTAATAATGTAAAGCCTGACTCCAGAGTAGAATTCTTTTATAACTCATGTAGTATGAACGGGTTGTATAAGTAAATGTCCACATAAGGCACATAATAGCAGGGTACTGAGCTTAGGCCTGGAAGTATTAGCCGTGCCATCAAACGAGCTGAGCGAGAATAAAAAAAGCAACAATGTAAGACCTGACCCCATTTGTGGCCCCATTTGTGGTGTATGCGGTTACAGTGAAGAGGGCTGGTTTGCTTGACAAATAGCTTCAATTTATTGTATACTATAAGTGTAAAAAAGAGAAGGCCAAATCCTGAGCAATCAGGAGGCGGAAAGCCACGGATCCTAAGAGACAATTTGGTGAAAAAGGTACAGGCATAAAGCATTATTCCTGTATTTTAAGGATGAGCGCGGAAAAAGCGTTTATCAGCAAGGATAGCCGGGCTGCCGAAATTTTATGGCAGTCCTTTTTTTATTGGGAGAAGAAAATGATTACTAGAAAAGCTCAATCAATATTTGAGTACTTTATTTTGACCGCGGTGGTTGTAGCTATAGCTTTGGTCTTTGTTGACACCGATCAGTTTAAGAGTATTAAGGAATCTTTTAATAATGCTTTTAAGCGTTCCTATGCGAGGATTGTAGAATGAAAAGAGCCCAGAGCGTAATTGAATATGCCTTATTAATTGCGGTTGTTGCCGCGGCATTTATGGCAATGCATGTTTATATGAGGAGGTCGGTAAATGCTCAATTTAAAGTTATTGAACAAAAGATAAACAAAAATTAAGTATAGTTTAATCAAAAATGTCCACTTACGAAGTGGACAAAAAAGGTAGGGAGGGGAGAGATGAATAGAAAAAAGGGCCAAAGTATCTTAGAGTATGTGATTGTGTTGGCAGCGATTATTGCGGCAATAGCCATAGGGATTACTAAATTTGCTAAGAAAGACGGAACTGTTGGTGTGGGGAAATTAATGAAGGAATCCGGGAGTAAAATAGAAGCAGCCAGCGGGAATATTCTCAAGCAAATCAAGTAAAACCAATAAAATGGTTAGGAGGGAAAATATGTTTATAAAAAGAAAAGGCCAGAGTGTTTTAGAGTATGTGCTTGTGCTTACAGCAGTTGTTGCCTGTATTATTTGGGCCGCATCAACCTTTATCAAAGATTCGGTTAGCCAGGGCTTAACTGATGCAGGTAGTGCTATTGGAAAGGTGGCGGATAAGATTAAGTAAGTTATATTAAGGAGGTGTAAATATGTTAATTAAAAAAGCTCAGAATACGGCAGAATACGCTATACTTATTGCTTTAGTTGTCGCGGCTGCAATAGGTATGCAGAATTATGTAAAAAGAGGCTGGCAGGGGAGAGTAGCTGATACTTCAGATGACTTTGTTGCTGCAATAGGCGGTGCCCCGGAGTGGGGAGATATAAGCACTGTTAATGTTACAGCAGTAAATCAATTTGACGATAAAAGAATATCGTCAAAATCTACTCAGCAGGTTCTTGAAGATAAAGAAGTATATACTATGAGTACGGGCGGTACTACTGATCGGGATACTATAAGGAGAACTAAACGGGCAGACGGCGTAACCGGCGATTTTCAGGAAGTTAGTTATTGAGAAGTAAGCGCGGGAGGAAAACTTAGGGGAGGTGTTATAGATGTTAATAAAGCGAAAAGGACAGAGTACATTAGAATACGCGATGATTATTATGGTAATAGCCGCAGGTATTATTGCTATGCAGGTTTATATGAAAAGAGGTATTCAGGGTAAGCTGCGGGATTCAACAGATAGTATTGGAAAACAATATTCCGCGGGAGAAACTACTTCTAAGATTACAACTAACAAAATATTGCCATCTACGACAAAAGAGACCTTTGGCCTTGATGCCACTGGAACTTTCAAAGAGGGGGTATCAAGGTATCAGGTAGTTGTTGATAGTGAAATACAGCGAACCGCTACCGGAATTGATACTGAAAAAATCGGTACGAAATTAGCGGATGAAGATTTATTTTAATTGCAGGAGGTGAATTTTATGAAAATAGCTTATAGAAAAGCTCAGAATACAGCCGAATACGCTATTCTTATTGCCCTGGTTATCGGAGCGGTTATAGCTATGCAGACTTATATAAAGAGAGGCTGGCAGGGAGGTATGAAGTTCGCTGTTGATAAGTTAAAGAAAGATGGAGGTACTGCTCAATATGAGCCTTATTACCTTGAGACTTCGTATGAGGCGGTAGAAGATGCTTATACGGATACCGTAAAGACTACTAAAGGCGGTGAAGTTGAGCGGATTACGGGATCTGTGGCTTCTCCTCATAAAACAACACGTACAGGGTATCAGGAAATAAAAGTTGCCAAGTAAAGGCCATAAAAAAGTACAGAATTTAAATAAGATCCTTCGGCTCCTTGCAGTCGCACAGGGTCAATTCTCCCGCCGTTGGCGGGGTTATTGAGGAGGTGCTTAGAATGTTAATAAAGCAAAAAGGACAGAGTACATTAGAATACGCGATGATTATTGCTATAGTGGCTGCCGGCCTTATAGCTATGCAGATTTATATGAAAAGAGGTGTTGAAGGAAAGATGAAAGAGTCAACAGACAGTATCGGCCAGCAATTTGATGCTGATAATACGGTAACAAGCACTACAACCAACCGCGTGGGCACTTCTGTTGAGCAAACGGCAGGAGGAATAACTAAGGTATATAGCGACGGTGGAGATGATCTTGGTGTAAGTACAGCCGATGTTGTCGAGTTTTCCGGGATTGAAACCGTAGATGTTCAGTAGTCTGCAGCAGTAAAGTAGGTGAAGCAGAAGAATAATTAATACCTTGGCGGTTATTTAAAAGGGGGCAGGATGAAAAGTGTTTATTCCCGGGGACAAAGTTTAAGCGAGTATGCTTTAGTCCTTGCTCTTATTGTTGCGGCGGTTTTTGGTATGCAGGCTTATATGAAAAGGGGCATTCAGGGGGTTATTAAGACAACCGCGGATACTTTAAGCGGGGAAACAAACGAGTCAAAAGAGGAGGGGTTGGCTAAATTGAAATATATAGACCCTTTAGCTATTACTTCCCTGGAAGGAAAGTGTGTTGTTACTGACAAAACGAGAACAAATTTAGCAAGAGAAAGGACTACAGCTACAGGAATTTGGGAATTTACTTATGGAATAGGGGACGCAGGCAGTTTTAGCGCTTCCGATAAAGAAAACCCGGATACTAAAAGTGCGGTTGAGAATAAACCGTAATGAAAAGAGCAATTAAGAGTTTTAAAAAAAGTCAATCGACTTTAGAATACGCGATGATAATAGCTTGCGTCGCAGCAGCACTTTTATCTATGCAGATTTACATAAAGCGGGCTATGCAAGGACGTCTAAGAAAGGCAAGTGATGATATTGGTGAGCAATACGCGCCGGTAAACGTCGAGTCCGACCTTACTATAACTTTAGATTCGAGAACAACAATAGATTCGGAGTTGGTTCCTTTAGTTGATGACAAGGGAATTCCCTGTAAAGATCCTTACGGCTTGCCTATATATGGTATAAAAACCACTGTTAACCTTGGCCATGAAATTACAGAAAAATTCGGGAAGGAGGAGCTTGGAGAGTTTGAGAAAAATTTGTTTTAAGGGAAAAGCGCAGGCTTTAATTGAAATAGCTGTTTTTGGGGCTATTCTTATAACGGTTTTGTCCTTTTTAATACGTTACGGTATGGTATATAATCAAAGGCAGAGCCTTGATATGCGGGCCTTTAGAAAAGCTTTATCGGAAAGCGTTAGCTCTGAAAGGCCGGGCAACGAGGCTACAGTATATTTAATTGAAGATAAGCATATACCCGATGCCGGAGATATATTTGGCGTTGGCGATGTTTATACGGCTGAAGCCACCGCCAGTGTAGTTTGGGGTAATACTTTGAAAACAGAGGGATATGAAGATAAAAGTGATTTACCGAGGATTCAATATGGGGTCAATGAATTTGAAAGAGCATATACTACTGCCGGGTATGAAGGCGGAGCGCTGGATGATGTTCCCAAGTGGTTAGGGATCGAGGACCCCCTTTTCGCGGGCTCCTTTTTTGTTAAGGTTCCCAACTATGACTCTATTAAGGTGGAAATGTCCGATTTACGCATTTATTATAATGAAGAAGATGAACCACAGGGAGTTATGGTTATGACGGAGAGCGGAAAAAAAGACCTTATTACCGGAATTTGGGATGACGATAGCGCAAGCCTTTTACAGATTATCGGTATTATCCCGGATCTTGATAACCCCGGGTGTATACGTTTTGCTTTATTGAATCCTAATGAAGGGCAGATAAATCCGGATTATATGGTTTTGAATAACGATTTAAATAACGATGGCATCATTGAAGAAGGAAAAGATGTAACTGCTGCTAATATGCAGGGACTGCTTCCCTCTAGGCAATATGTAGAAAGGAAAGATTCGCTTAAATTGGAAGATAGCAGCACGAATATAAAAAGTACTACTGAAACCGACGCTAAAATTATAGTTAGTCATCAAATTGAAAAGAATATAGGCGAAGGCCACGATGTCTATACATACATGTATAACGATAACGAGGAAGAGTCATGGATTGTTCAAAAATAAATAAAAAAACATCGGCGCAAGTTGTTTTGGAGTTTGTCAGCGCTTTTATTGTTTTGCTTATCTTTTTAGTAGCCACAGCAAAAATATTTGTCTGGTTTTGCAGTAATATAGTAGAAAGACATAAGGCTTTTGAACATACCCGTACTCTTGCCGGTAAAGAGAGTACTACTGTAGGCCAGGATTCTTTTTATAATGTGAAACCTCCTTTAGATATATTTGATGAAAGCGGTTGGGAACCGCCTATAGATGTATATTAAAATGATTAAAAAAGCCATGTCTATTGTTGAATACGCGATGCTTATTGCTATTGTGGCGGCAGCGCTTATCGGGATGCAGTTTTATTTAAGAAGAGCTGTTTGCGGCCATTGGAAGCAAAGCGGTGATGTTATCGGATTTGGGAGGCAATACGATCCGGCCCCTGTTAAATAATAAATAATATTAATGTAGGAGTAAAAAATGCTGGCAATCATTCTTATCTTTAGCTTTATTTCAATTACTTTTTTGACTTACAAAAGCCTTCCTCTTATTTTAGGAAAATACTCTAAAGTACAGCAAAAGCGCATGGTAAAAGCGGAAAAGGACCTGGATAATATGTTTATATTCAAAGACAGGAAAAAGCTGGTTCTTTTGTTCACGGTTATTCCTTTGGCTTTGGGAATAATAGGTTTTATTCTTTTAAAGAATATTTTAGGCTTTGGTATTGGCCTGGTTATGGGATTTATATTGCCTTCTATATTAATAAAAAATATGAATTCGTTGAGAATAAATAAGTTTTCACAGCAGATAGTAGACGGGATTATGGTCCTCTCAGGTTCTCTTAAGGCCGGTTTAAGTTTGATACAGGCGATTGAAGTGGTAGTTGAAGAGATGCCTCCGCCTATTAGCGATGAATTTGCCTTATTAATAAAAGAAAACCGCATGGGCGTTTCTTTAGAAAATTGTCTGGCTCATTTGAAACAAAGAATGCCGGTAGAGGATTTGATACTAATCAACAATGCTATTGTTATTGCCCAGGAAACCGGAGGAGATTTGACCCGGATTCTTGAACAGTTGGTTTTTACGCTTAGGGAAAAGACAAAGCTGGCAAGAAGAGTAAGGTCTCTGACTGTGCAGGGACGGCTTCAAGGGGCGATAATGGGTTTATTACCTATTGTTTTTGCTATATTCTCTTATTTTATAAACCCTGACAGTTTTAAACTGATGCTTAACAACCCTTTGGGGCAAAAATTGCTTATATTGGCGGTTATTTTAGAGGTAGTAGGATTAATAGCAATTAAAAAATTAAGCAAGGTTAAGGTGTAAATATGGAAATTATCATTATTTTTTTATTAGCGTTTTTAAGCATAGCCGTTATGGGGTATTATTTTTTCTCGCAGCAGTTTGATAAAAGAATTTATTTGCCCGATGAGCTTAAAGGAAAAATTAAAGAAGAATCAGGAGTAATGGAAATTTTGAATTTACCGGTACGTATGATTAATTTTTTTCTGGAAAAGACGGGCCTGTCTTTTAAGAGTTTAAAAAAGAAATTAATTTATGCCGGGTATCCGATGAATATTGCCCAGTTTTTAGCATTTAAATTAGTAATACTATTCGCTTTGCCTTTAGGTGTCTATATTTTATTAAATCCTAAGCCTATTTTACTCTGGGTAGCTCTTATAATAGGATTTTTATTTCCCGATATGTGGTTAAAGGGGAGGATTAAAAAAAGACAAGAGGAAATTGTAAGGAGTTTGCCGGATATGATTGATCTTTTAAGTATTTGTGTAGGTGCCGGGCTTGATTTTATGCTGGCTGTGAGAAGAGTGGTCCAAGGGGTACAAGATTCCATCCTTGGTAAAGAATTTAAAATTATGCTTCAGGAGATACAAATGGGCCTTTCAAGGCGTGAGGCATTAAAGAACTTAGCCGGCCGGATAGACAGTCCGGAGATTAATTCTTTTGTCCGGGCGCTTACCCAGGCTGACCGTATGGGGTCGCCGCTGAGAGAAGCTTTAAAAATACAGGCGGATGAACTTAGAATTTTTAGATTTCAAAAAGGCGAAGAAATGGCTTTGAAAGCGCCAATAAAGCTTTTATTTCCCTTGTTGGTATTTATTCTTCCTGTGGTTTTAATTATTGTGGCCGCACCTATTCTAATACAGTTTTCTCAGGGCGGATTTATGAAATTTTAGAGTCAAATTAAACCCGGTAGTTTTAGTTAAAAAGAGAGGATTCGTGGGCAAACTGCCGGGTTTGTCTTATAAAAACTGCCACCTTTGCGGTGGATAAAAGGAGGTTAATTTGGATAAATTGTTAAGGATATTGGAAAACACTGTTTTGGATAAGGTAGTCGGTAAAATTACCTTAGCTTTAAGAGATGAAGAAAGAGAGTCTATTGTGATGGATGCTCTTTTAGATATCTGCAGTGATATTGAGGATAAATTTGAGGTTAAAAAGTCGGCAATATTAAAGAGCCTGCAGGAAAAAGAAAAGTTTGTCAAAGATTTTTTCTCTTTAGGTATTATTGAAGATTTATTGGAGAATTCCGACGTAGAGGATATTATAATCAATTCTTTAAGCCCTATTTTTGTGCATACTTCTTCAAGCGGGCTGGTTAAGACCGGGAAAAGGTTCAAGACTAAACAGGAGCTGGATTTGCTTATAAAAAAAATGCTTATTTTTGCCGGCGGGAAAAAACTAAATAAAATAAATAATTTAGAACTGCATAATATGAAAGGCAGAGTTAATATTGTTAGCTCTCCTTTAGGCCATCAGATTACAATTACCAGAATAAAAGAAGAGCCTTTAAGCATTATTGATCTGATTGATAAAGGGACGCTCAACTTTGATATGGCTGCCCAATTATGGCTTTATGTCGAGGGGTTTTCGGTTAATCCGGCCAATATTATTGTTTCCGGGGGGCCGGGCTCAGGTAAAACCACTATACTTAATGCGATTTTAGGATTTTTGCCGAGAAATGCGAGATTGGTTGTTATAGAAGATACTTTAGAGTTAAATACAAAATTTACCGATATTTGTTCAAGGCTGGAAAGTTCGGATGATTTAACTATGGAGGACCTTGTCAGGAATAGTTTAAGGATGCGGCCGGACAGGGTTGTCATCGGAGAAGTCAGAGGACGGGAGGCTCAGGGAATGATGACGGCGATGAATATCGGAAAACATTGCATGGGCACAATGCATGCTAATAATGCCCGGGAAACTATTCTGAGGCTGCAGAGTGAACCGATGAATGTTCCCGAACCTCTAATTGGTTTAATCAATGTTTTTGTTATTATGCGAAAACGCTTTGATAATGGCGAAGCCTTTAGGGTTGTTCAGGAGATCGGAGAAACAGCCGGTTTACAAGAAAGAAAGGTTTTGCTTTCTTATCTTTGGGAATATGATACCCGCACTAGGCAGTTTATTAAAACCGCTCCCAGCAGCATTTACAGGGATAAATTAGCTCATGTAGCGAATGTTTCGCCTAAAAGAATAATAGAAGAAGTAAATACCCGCTCAAAAATCCTCAAGGCCTTAAAACGGGATAATGTATACAGTATAGAAAAGATATCGCAAATCTGCGAACAATACCGGACAAATCCCAAAAAAACCATCAGCAACCTCAAAATCTAAAAAATCTGTTCATCCGCAGTGGACGTAAAAAGCGAGGATGATTCCTGCAAATATAACAAATATTGTAGGGGCGATTCACGAATCGCCCGATAATAAATCATCTGTATATGAACAATCGAAATACAATGCGAAAACAAAATATATTGAAATTTGTAAACGGGCAATTCATGAATTGCCCCTACAAAATAAACGGCGTAAAATGATGTTGTCAAAAATCATTGGGCATGTCAAAATGCAATCCGCAAAACAAATAAATATATTATGCGATACGCCTGCTAAACCTATTTGGCAACGTAATTATTACGACCATATTATCCGTAATGATAGATCATTGAATAGAATCCGTGAATATATCATTAATAACCCGGTAAACTGGCAGTTTGATATTGAAAATTCTGATAGGGATCGTCAAAATGCCTGATGCTGATATAGAGCGTTTTCCCGGAGATTTTATGTTCCAGCTGAGTAAAGAAGAGATGGAAAATTGGAGGTCACAAATTGTGACCTCCAATAATAGAGCAAAAATGGGGGCTAGAAGAACCCCCTATGCTTTTACTGAACATGGTATATTAATGCTTTCTAGTGTATTGAATAGCGAGAAAGCCATACATGTAAATATAGCAATTATGCGGGCTTTTGTTAAATTGCGGGAAATGGGTTTTCATGCATAGATTTTTGCTCTTTACAATTTGAAAAGAAATTAGAATTTACCATATAGCAATATCCGTCTGACAAGGTTAGGTGTTGCTAACTACCAAAGAATGCAATATTTGGTTTGTAACGTATTGAAAAAAAGGTGATAGGCAAAACGTCTGACTCTGGACTGTTAACAGAGAGTTTGTCTATTTTGAGTGAAGCCTGGCTTCAATCAGCAGGGGGTGAGGGGTTTGAAGGTGTTTTTTATCGCTGTTTATTATTAATATCTTTTTGTAACAGGTGTAATATCAATGAGTTATGATAAATAATGTCCATAAAAATCAGTGAGTTAACTGTTTCCGGGAAATTAACTGCTTTCCGGGAATAAAACGAGCCGCAGGCTAAATGTTTTCTGAAACGGCAAGGAAGAGTGAAAATGTAAAAAAAGATGAAAAATTTCTTAAAAAAGTTAAGTTTTACCTTGCTTTTTACATTAAAAATATGGTATATATAAAGTACAAAATATAGAAGTTATAACAGCGAAAAGGCAATTTTGCTTTTAAACAAAAAGGCAAGAGCGCAAAGCCACGGATCTTCTAAATAAGTTTAATTTTGGTTGCAGAAGATGGCCGGGTTACCGAAGGTTTTTAAAGAACTTTCGGTTTTTTTTTACACCGGGGACAAGCTTATATGTTCAGGGTAAAAATATGATCGGCACTAAAACTATAAAAGAAAAAGATAATCAAAGACCTCAGTCTAGGTTTAAGCCCTGGATTCGTATAGTTGCTTTCATAGTGATAATTTGTTTTGTTTCCAACGACATAGCTTATGCTATAGGATATAACCCCTATGTTCTTTGGGGCTCCCGCCGCGTCACACAAGGAGAAAACGGATTCTTTGTTCATGCCGCTATTGACAATGTCAAGAAAGCCTTAGACTCTCTTGCCTACACTCCCCTCAATAAAATTGAACTTGCTGAAGATTTGACTATTGAAGCTAAGCCCTGGATTGAGGAAAGCCGGCAACAATCTCCGGCGGAACCGGCCTTTTCTTCAAGCAATCCTTATCTCAACAGAATCTCTTATTATTTTAAAAAAACAGCGGAGAAGTTTTTTAAAGCCGCGCTTATATTCGCCCGGAAGATTTCTTCCTGGGCAAAACCGGAGAATTTAACTACTTCG
The DNA here is from genome assembly GCA_048634245.1 of Methanosarcinales archaeon. Taxonomy (GTDB): domain Bacteria; phylum Omnitrophota; class Gorgyraeia; order Duberdicusellales; family 4484-171; genus Susulua. Next base: position 23,041 of record JAIWAR010000014.1, read on the forward strand.
GGAGTTTCCGCTCTTGACGCAATAATAAGCTTTTTTATCCGGGGTTTGGCCTTTGTTGAAGACGGACTGCCTAAAGAAGAATTAACAGGGAAAACAACCGGGTCCTTAGAACAACCCCAGGCTTTACGTTTAACCGGCCGTGAGATAAAAAAGATGGAGGAATGGCTGAGGAACCCGGAAACTAAAATTGACAGCAATTGCGGCATTTATTCTTTAGTCCATTTCTTAGAAAGCCGGGGCGTTAAAACTACGCCTGAAGAAGTAGGAGTGCGGCTTATTCTGGTAGATTTCCTTTCCGGGAATTTACGTAAGTTTAAAGGCAGATACGCGGCTTCTCTTTTTGCCTTAAATAAGGTTGCCCAATCTTTCGGCCTTAAGGCATCCTTAGTAAAGACCTCGCTTTCTAATCTTCAGATTCTTTCTTCAAACAATTTCCCCTTTATCGCTTATTTGCGCCCTTCTCATTTTGTTGCCGTAACTTCAGCTGATAAAGAGAAAGTTTACTTTAAAGAAGGCATTCAAGATAGCTGGCTGCCAAAAGAAATCTTTGTTAAGAAATTTACCGGCAATTGCCTGGTTAATCAAATCGAAAATTTACAAATTACCCGGATTTCTAAACAAGAAGCTTTGGAAATTAAGGGGATGGGAAGAATTAATGATTTCATTTCTACAATACGATCATCCGCAACTCGTTCGCTTACCAAAGTAAATAATTTCAAAACATCAATAACCAGCACTCTTTCTTCTCCTTCCAGGATATATGATGTTGGTAAGAGCGCAGTCGGCTCATATATTAAGTATAAACATCCGGCAGCAGCCACGGCATTTAATGCCGCTAAACCCCTTAGCGCTGTTATTTCTCCTCGTTCTTCTTCAAATCTAATAAACAACGGAGTTAATCAAGAAAGACATTCGAATCTTCCTGACGTCCCAAAATCCGAACTAAATTATTTTGAGATGGCAGGAGGAGGCGCCTCCACAATAACTACGGCGGAAACCAACACAAAACCCCATTGGGTTGGCGCTAAAGTTCAAGGAGAAATCAGCCGTACAAGCAAGACGATTAATAGCGCGGTAACAACGCATAATTCATGGACTAGTTCTAATCGCGAGAAACATCCTTACGCGGCGGCAAATTTAAACCATTACAGAAATGAACTAGGCCCAATCGCGGGGCCGACTATATTTTGGCTGGGATTGGCAAGTAATCCAATTATGGAAAAATTAACCGGTTACGAACCCGGCAGTATTGGGCTAAAAAATGATTACCAAAATTACTGGAACGCTCATCCAAACTATAGACTCGCTGTTGATATATCGCTTAACATTCCTTCTAAACTTCTCCTTGGAAAAGATGTTACAAATCCGTATAGCTCTACATTGTCAGGCTTGGATAGGGTAAAAGCTATAAAATTGCATGAGGCATTAGGTTATCCTGTAGTAATTGCCGCAGGGGCATATGCTATTGCCGCGGCAACTTCAGCTGCCGGCCAGGCGTTTTTAATAAATAGCTTACGCTGGGGTGGGACAAAGGCATTAAATACTGCTAAATGGGGCGGTACAAAGGCCTGGAATTTTGCTAAATGGTCCATTAATCCCTCCCGTGTGACGACACATTCCAACCAATTCATGAATATCGCAGATACCGTAGTTACAAGCGCAATAAAGTGGTTTGGATTAGGCCATTTTTATACCCGTGGTTCAGAGATTATGCATGACGCTGCTACAGGAAAGATTGGATTGACGGATATACCTAACACAACAGGAGAGATTATATCCTTAGGGGGAATGGCTTTATCCTCAGAATGGAATCATATTGCCGGGAATGACAAAGCTTTACCTCAAACACTACTGACACTTCATCCCGCATTTACCCCTGCGTATGATCTTTTATATGTATTTAAACCGGAATGGGGAGCGGCGATAGATCAAGAATATGATAAAAAGAGCGCTCCGGTAAGTAAATGGTGGTTAGGGATAGACGGTCCAACAGGAACAGCCGCACAGTTTATTTTTGCAGAAGATATTACGCGTCCCAGTAAATTAGAGGTTTTAGGCATAGTTACTTTACCTTTCCTTTTTATGACGTTAGCAACTAAGGTAACTAAGATTCCTCAAGCTATCAAAGGTATTCAACTCAGCAACCTCAGCCTTAACTCTCTACGGCTTACCAAAGCCGCGCCTTATGCTGACGATGAATACCTTTGATAGCTTGAGGAATCTTAGTTACCTTAGTTGCTAACGTCATAAAAAGGAAAGGTAAAGAGATCGGAAG
>JAIWAR010000015.1:0-23823 GCA_048634245.1 Methanosarcinales archaeon
GAATATATAAAAAAACTGGTAAAAAGTTTAGCCGGAGAATATCCGGTGGTTATTATAGGCCGGGATGAGGACCGGCAGTTCTACAAAGATATTTTATCTTTAGAGGGGGTTAGGGATTTAGTCGGCAAAACCCGGATGATTGATGTTTTTTATCTCCTCAAAAACTATGCCCGCGTGGGGTTGGCTGTTGATTCAAGTATTTTACATATGGGAAGTTATTTAAATATACCTTTGGTGGCAATTTTTGGCCCTACTCATCCTAAACGGTCGCAACCCTACTCAGAAAAGCATTTGGTTTTACAAAATAAGGGCTTATCCTGTTTGCCTTGTGAGAAAGGAAGTTGTGAATTTAACTATGAGTGCATGAAAGTGGACCCGGAGCGAGTTATTACCGCAATAAAGGAATTATGGTAGGAAAACCGGAGAAAATTTTAATTATACGAACTGACAGATTGGGTGATGTTATTCTTTCTACGCCGGTGATTAGAAATTTAAGATTAGCTTTTCCTCAAAGCCATATCGTTTTTATGTGCCGGCCTTATACCCGGGAAGCTTTAGAGGGAAATCCGGATTTAGATGAAGTTATTGTTTACGATAAATATGGTAAAAATAAAGGCCGTTTGGCAACAGTTAAGTTTGCCTTAAAATTGCGTAAATACCATTTTGACTGGGCTATTATCCTGCATCCTACAAACAGAGCCCATTCAATTGCTTTTTTAGCCCGAATACCGGTAAGGGTAGGCTGGAATAGAAAATTTGGCCAATTACTTACCAAAAAAATTAAACATACAAAGCAACAAGGCAAAAAACATGAACTGGAATACACTTTAGATCTTTTAAGGGCGTTGAATATTCCCGTTAAATCTAAAGATACCGACTTTCCCATTCTTCCTGAGGCTACAGTGAGAATAGGGGGGTTGCTTAAAGCGCAGGGAGTGGCAGAGAGTGATAAATTTATTGTTATTCACCCTTCGGCATCCTGCCCTTCTAAACGCTGGCCCCAGGAGCATTTTCTTAAGCTGATTGCGCTGTTAAAGGATAAGGGTAGTTTTAAGATAGCCGTAATTACCTCTGAAGGGGAAAGGAAATTTGGGGAGGAGTTGGCCAAAATGAGCGAAGTTATTGATTTAAGGGGAAAATTAAGTATATCAGAGATTGGAGCTTTGCTCAAGAAAGCCTCCTTGTTTATTTCTAATGATTCCGGCCCGGTTCATATTGCCGCCAGCCTAAATACTCCGGTAATTTCTATCTTTGGGAGAAAGGACCCCGGCCTTTCACCCCGGCGTTGGGGCCCGCAAGGGAAAAATTCATGTTTTTTTCATAAAGATGTTGGCTGTGATAGGTGCTTGGCTCATAACTGCACAAAGGGTTTTCTCTGCCTTAAGGAAATCAGCCCTCAAGAAGTAGCCGGAAAAGCTATCTCGCTCTTTGCCGGTATTGGGTGCTAGTAATAGTATATAATCTATAGTTTTAAGACAAAAAACTTGACAATTTTTTTCTTATGTGTTACTATTTTGCCTCACCAAATATCAAAAATACATATATACATTAAGAGAGGGGTTGAGATGAAACGCTTTTGTGCGGCAGGAAAGGATATTACTAAAGATGGAAAAACGTATGTTGTTTGTGACGAGAGGCGCGCTCAGATGCTGCCTCTTTTGCAGGAGAAGCAGGAAGAAAAAGGATATATTTCTGACGAAGATATGCAGAATATAGCCGATGAGCTGGGAGTGCATCCTGTAGAGGTATTTTCAGTAGTTACGTTTTATTCGTTTTTTACCGACAAGAAAAAGGGTAAAAACGTTATTAGAGTAGCTGATTGTATTTCCGGCCAAATGAAAGGCAGCCTGGATGTAGTAAGGGCTTTTGAGGAAAAGTTAGGTATAAAGTTAGGCGAAACTACCTCAGACGGGCTTTTTACATTAGAGAAAACCAGTTGTATCGGTATGTGTGATCATTCGCCGGCTATTATGATTAATGATAAGCTGATGGGTGATGTTGACGTAACTAAGGTAGAAGAGATTATCTCAAGATTACAGGAGAATAAGGAGAGCAAGCATGCCTGAGAGAGAAGGGCAGGTAATTTTTAGCCGGATACAAGCCTATGAAGGGTTAAAAAAGGCTGTGGCAAAAGGTAAAGAAGCGGTTCTTGATGAGATTAAACAGTCGAATTTAAGAGGGCGCGGAGGAGCAGGTTTTCCAACGGCGCTTAAATGGAAATTTGCTTTAGAAACTGAGGCTGATGAGAGGTTTGTTGTTTGTAATGCTGACGAGGGAGAACCGGGCACTTTTAAAGATAAGGTATTGCTTGAAGAATATGCTGCGCTGACTTTTGAAGGAATGATTATTGCGGCGTTTGTCATCGGAGCAGAAAAAGGATATATGTATTTAAGAGGAGAATATAAAGAATTAAAAAAGTCTTTGGAAAATATTCTGCAAAAGATGAGGCAAGATAATGTTCTTGGTGCGGCAATACTGGGAAAACAAGGTTTTAATTTTGATATCGAAATCAGGTATGGCGCCGGAGCTTATATTTGCGGAGAAGAAACAGCACTTATAGAGTCTATGGAAGGCAATAGAGGTGAGCCGCGCAATCGGCCGCCATTTCCGGTTAATACCGGGTTTTTAGGTTGTCCTACCATAGTAAATAATGTCGAAACCTTGGCAACTGTGCCGCATATTGTGAGTAAAGGCGCGGATTGGTTTAGGAAGATTGGTACTGAGAAATCCAGCGGGACTAAACTTTTAAGTATTTCCGGTGATTGTAAGAAGCCGGGTGTGTATGAGGTGGAGTATGGAATCTCGGTGAATGAGGTTTTAAAATTAGCCGATGCCGATAATGTTAAAGCTGTTCAGGTTGGGGGTGCTTCCGGAGTTTGCCTTACTGAGGGTGAATTTGAAAGGAAAATAGCCTTTGAAGATTTACCAACCGGAGGGTCGGTTATAATATTCAACAAATCCAGAAATATAGTAGATATTGTCAAAAGTTTTCTTGAGTTTTTCAAGGAAGAATCTTGCGGGCAGTGTACGCCTTGCCGTGAAGGCATACCGGTTCTTTTGGAAGGAGTGGGAATGCTTAAAGATGGTACCTGCTGTGAAAAGTACTTAAAGGATCTTTTGTCTTTAGCCGAGACAATGCAATGCAGTTCTAAATGCGGATTAGGGCAAGCTGCTCCCAATGCGTTTGTAGATATGGTAAATAAGTTTAAAGGAGAATATAAGTTGTCGCAAATGCCAAGAGAGGAGAGGTCTTTTAATGCCTAAAGAATCTTTTTCAGATAATACTTCCAGAGCTCCCATAAGTCAGAGGGTGCAGGCGATTGATGAACGCATAATCAAAGAAAAGGTTACACTTACCATAAATGATCTTAAGGTGGAGGTTACCAAAGGCACTACTATACTTGAAGCCGCTAAAGGAGCTAATATAAAAATACCCACGCTTTGTGACCATCCCGACCTTACATTGGCAGGTGTATGCAGAATGTGCGTTGTGGAAGTAGAGGGGCAGGGAACGCTTCAGGCGTCTTGTTCCTACCCTGTTACCGAACCTCTTATAGTAAAGACGTATTCTTCGCGTGTGCGTCGCGCCAGACGTAATATACTTCAGCTTCTACTGAGAAATCATTATGGTGAGTGTTATTCATGTTCCAGGAATAACAATTGTGAGCTTCAGGCTTTAGCTAAGGAATATGGTGTTACCACTTATAAGTTTGGCCATAGAGAAAAGCCGTATTATGAACAAGATTCGTCTTCTTACTCTGTCCAGCGTGATATGGATAAATGTGTGTTATGCCGGCGGTGTGTGCGGACTTGCATTGATCTTCAGGAAGTAGGTGTTTTAGAGGCGGCCAACAAAGGTGCTAAAACAAAGATTGTTACTTATATGGATAAACCTTTAAATGATGTGATATGCATAAATTGCGGACAGTGCATTAATAGGTGTCCTACCGGAGCATTAAAAGCAAAAGATCCGGCGGAAGCTGTGTGGGAGGCCATAGATGATTCCACAAAGCATGTTATTATACAAACTGCTCCCAGCCCCAGAGCGGCTATGGGAGAAGAATTTGGTTTTCCTCCCGGAACAAGTGTTACCAAAAAACTTAATACAGCCATAAGAAGGATGGGTTTCGATAAAGTTTTTGATACGAATTTTACTGCTGATTTAACAATTATGGAGGAAGGCACAGAATTGCTTTTGAGATTAAAAAAGGCGTTGGTAGATAAAGATAAAAGTGTTGCTTTGCCCCAGATTACATCTTGTTCTCCGGGCTGGGTAAAGTATATTGAACATTTTTACCCCGAGAAGCTTGGACATATATCTAGCTGCAAATCACCTCAACAAATGTTCGGTGCCGTAGCTAAAACATGGTATGCAAAACGTAATAATATTGACCCTAAGGATATCGTTAGCGTATCTTTAATGCCTTGTTCGGCAAAGAAGTTTGAATGTGAACGTCCGGAGATGAATGATTCCGGGCTTAAGGATGTTGATTATGCTTTGACTACTCGAGAATTAGCGGGAATGATTAAAGAATGCGGGATTGATTTACCAAATCTTCCTGATTCGGATTTTGATGACCCTTTAGGTATTGGCAGCGGAGCAGGTTTGGTGTTTGGCGCAACCGGCGGGGTTATGGAAGCTGCAATCAGAACCGCTTATGAGATTGTAACCGGGGAGGAAGTTCCTTTTAAGAATTTACAGATAACTCCGGTGCGGGGTATGGGGGGTATTCGTACAGCGGAAATTCCCGTAAAAAAGGCGGTTAAGGAGTGGAAATTTTTAGAAGGCGCGGTTTTAAAAGTAATGATAGGCCATGGTACTGCCAACGCTAAGAGGATTATGGAGATGTTGTGCCGGGGCGAATTAGGCGATTATCATTTTATTGAGATTATGGCTTGTCCGGGCGGCTGCCTGGGAGGAGGAGGACAGCCTATTCCTACGAGTCCTGAGATTCGAGAGGCAAGAGCAAAGGCGATTTATGCTGAGGATGAAGGCTTGCCCTATAGAAAGTCTCATGAGAATCCTATCATTAAGCAGATTTATAAAGAATTTTTGACTGATGGCCCCTGCGGGCACTTAAGTCATAAATTATTGCATACATCTTATATAGCCAGAGGTAAGTGGATAGGGAAAAAAGGAGGGGAATAATTATGCAGTATGATCCTAAAGAGACCTTATCTGAATTTAACAAACTGATGGTAGATATTAAAAATACTGTTCCTGCCGAATATGAGGCTTTTATCAATGAAAAACAGATAATTGTGAAGTCCGGTAAAATCCCTGAGAAAACAAAGTGGCTGCTTCTTTTGGTTGCGAGTTTGACTCAGAAATGCCCGGTGTGTATTCCTAAAGCTGTTAAGCATTGCCTTGATGCCGGATGGAGCAAAGAGGAAATTTTGGAAGCATGTATGGTGGCAGTGTTGGTAGGCGGTTCCAGTGTTATGACCTACGTGACCCTTGTTGATAAAAGTATCGAAGAGTTTAAGAAATAATTTATTGGGAGGAGCGGATAAGATATATTCCCGATTTTGCCTCAGGCGAAGTTGGGATTTTTTTATAAAAATTAACTTTTATGCTAAAAACACCTAAATCATTACGTCTGCAATTAGGTTTATTCGGAAGGACCAATATTGGAAAGTCAAGCTTTCTCAATATGGTAGTTGGCCAGGATGTAGCTATTGTTTCCAAGAAGCCGGGTACCACTACTGATGTGGTCGAGAAAACAATGGAGCTTCTTCCCGTAGGCCCGGTAGTATTTTTAGATACAGCGGGGATAGATGATATATCTGAACTTTCGGATTTGCGTATTGGTAAGACCAAAAAAATATTTGATAGGGCGGATATTATTTTGTTACTTGCTGAACCGGATGAATGGGGTGGGTATGAAGAGAGTATTTTAGCAGAAGCCAAAGCAAGGAGTATATCGGTAATTGTTGTTGTGAATAAAATTGACCTAAAATATCCCGGTGAGAGTTTTTTGGATAAGATCAGAGGCTTAACCGATAGGTTTTTACTTTGCTCCAGTGTTGATAAAGCCGGAAGAGACAAATATGTTAATGCTTTGAAAAAACACATTATCGGATGTTGCCCCGATGATTTCCTAAATCCTCCGGCTTTAATCGGTGATCTTTTACCTGAAAAAGGCTTGGCTGTTTTAATTGTCCCTATTGATTTAGAAGCGCCAAGGGGGCGGATAATTCTTCCTCAAGTTCAAACGATAAGAGATATTTTAGATAATAATCAGGCAGCTTTAGTTGTTAAAGAAAGTGAGTATCCTCAAGTTTTAGATAAGCTGGTTAGCCCTCCGGATATTGTTGTTTGTGATTCCCAGGTAGTCTCACATATGGTTGCTAATACTCCTGATTCCATTGCTTGTACGACATTTTCGATTCTTTTTTCCCGTTATAAAGGAGATTTATTTACGGCGTCAACTGACGCAGCTGCGATTAAAAGTTTAAAAGCAAAAGATAAAGTGCTTATTGCCGAGGCTTGCAGTCATCATCCAATACAAGATGATATCGGAAGAGTAAAAATTCCTCGTTGGTTAAGAGAGTATCTTGGCGTTGAATTAGATATTGATAGCTGTGCCGGCAGAAATTTTCCTCAGGATTTAGAAAAATATAAATTAATAGTACATTGCGGCGGATGCATGATTACTAGGCGGGAAATGTTATTTCGCCTGCAAAAAGCTAAAGCTCAAGGTGTGGCTATTACAAATTATGGCGTAACGATTTCTATGTTAGCCGGAGTTCTGGAAAGGGTATTGTCGCCGTTTCCCAAGGCTTTTGATGCTTTTAGAAGCCAACTCGTAAAACAGGAGAAATAAAATGAATTTAGAATTAGCCGATATGCAGTCGTGGGTAAAAAATAGGATCAAAAGAGATCAAATTGTAAAATATATGGACGGGGATAAAGACTTCATAGATGAAGGTAGAATTATTACGGCTTTAGAGAGTAATAAATCTCCGGAGCGTTCGCAAATAAAGGATATATTACAAAAGTCATTGGCGATTGAAACTTTAACCGCTGATGAGACCGCTGCTTTAATTGGGGTTAACGATCCTGAAATTATTGAAGAAATGGAGGCGGCAGCCGCAGAGGTTAAAAGAAGAGTATACGATAACAGGATTGTTACTTTTGCTCCTTTGTATTTAGCAAATCTTTGTATCAATGATTGTTTTTATTGCGGTTTTAGAAAAAGCAATAAAGAGTCAAAAAGAAGAGTTCTTGATGAAGAGGAAGTCCGCAGGGAAATAGAAGTTCTTGCCGGAGAGATAGGCCATAAAAGATTAATTGTTGTTTACGGAGAACATCCCCGGACAGACCTAGATTATATGGCTTTGACAATAAAAGCTATATATGATGTTAAAATTAAGACGAAAAATGGCTGGGGCCAGATACGCCGGGTAAATGTTAATACAGCGCCTTTATCCATTGAGGCCTTAAGAGAACTTCACGATGTAGGGATAGGCACTTACCAGGTTTTTCAGGAAACTTATCATCACGATACTTACAGGAGAGTGCATCCGCAAGGCACAATTAAGAATGATTATCTTTGGCGGCTTTATTGTATGCACAGGTCAATGGAGGCCGGTGTAGACGATGTGGGTATTGGGGCCTTATTCGGGCTTTATGATTGGAAGTTTGAAGTTATGGGTCTGCTTCTTCATGCCCGAGAATTGGAGAAAAAGTTTAACATCGGTCCGCATACAATTTCTTTTCCCAGGCTTGAACCGGCAGTCGGAGCGTCTCTAACTCAGGATTCAAAATATAAAGTACCTGATTCAGACTTTAGAAAGTTAGTTACAATAATACGCTTAGCAGTGCCTTATACGGGAATGATTATTACTGCAAGAGAAAATGCGCAAACCAGAAGGGAAGTAATTTCTTTGGGCTGCACTCAAACCGATGCTTCAACTCGTATAGGAATCGGAGCTTACAGTGACCGATATACCCGGCAGGAACAAGAACGTCAGCAGTTTATGCTTGGCGATACCCGAAGCCTTGATGAGTTGATTTGTGAACTTGCCCAAAGCGGGCACATTACTTCTTTTTGCACCGCCGGATACCGCTGCGGCAGGACCGGTGAATGCATTATGGATTTACTTCGTAGCGGCCAGGAAGGTAAGTTTTGCAAGCTTAATGCAATACTTACCTTTAGAGAATGGTTGGATGATTTTGCCAGTCAGAAGACTAAAACAGCCGGAGAAAAAGTCATTGCTCAGGAAATTGAGCAGGTGCGCAAAACCACGCCGAAAATCTTTCCTCGAATGCTCCAATATTACGAAAGAATCAAGAACGGAGAAAGAGACCTCTACTTTTAAGAGAAAAGGATAAAGGCGTTGTTGCAAAATACCCCACAAGTGTCATTCCGCACTTGATGCGGAATCCAGTTGATATGAGCATGAAGAAAAAAGAGATAGTTTCATACTTAAAGAGTGACAATCCAAGTTTCTTATACAAAGAAGCTGATAAAATTAGAAAAAAGTATTGCGGCGATAAGATCCATATTCGCGGAATTATTGAATTCTCTAATTACTGTAAAAGGGATTGTCGGTATTGCGGTTTGCGCCGAAGCAATAAGAATGTGGTTCGCTATCGGATGAGTCCGGAAGAGTTATTTTCCGCTGCCGTTAAACTATTGGAATTCGGATGTAAAACAATAGTCTTACAATCAGGAGAGGATGAGCGTTATAAGCTTAGCGATTTGTGTGATTTAGTAGAGAAGGTAAAGAAAAAAAATGACTGTGCAATTACTCTTTCAATAGGTGAGAGAACCCATGGGGAGTATAAGCAGCTGCGCCAGGCAGGTGTTGATAGATATTTGTTGAGGTTTGAAACTTCAAATAGAGAACTGTTTAAAAAGTTAAAGCCCGATTCTTCATATAACCAGCGTCTAGATTGCCTTTATTGGCTTAAAGAATTAGGGTATCAGACCGGCTCAGGTGTTATGATCGGATTGCCGGGGCAGACCATTGAGATACTTGCTGATGATATATTGCTTATAAAAGAACTAGATTTAGATATGATTGGTATGGGCCCTTTTATTCCTCATCCCGATACACCTTTACAGAATGAGAAAATATCGAATTTAGAATTGTCTTTAAAGACTTATGCTCTGGTGCGCATCATTACTAAAAATACCCATATCCCGGCTACTACAGCTATAGGAACAATTGATTTAAGAGGGAGAGGAAAAGCTCTTTGCTGCGGAGCAAATGTTATTATGCCAAATCTTACTCCTGAAAAATACAGAAAGTATTATGATATCTATCCTAATAAACTTAATTCCAATATAGATCCTTTAGCTTGCTACAAACAAATAATTTCTTTAATAAAATCTTTAGATAGAGAGGCTGCCGTAGATTGCGGCCATAGCTTGAAGAAAATTTAGTATTATTCTGGTGTAATAGGAATATTTTATGAGATATAGAAAGATAGAAAATTCAGATTTAGAACTTTCAGTCTTGTCTTTAGGCACTTGGGCGTTTGGCGGAGGCGAGTGGTGGGGTAAGCAAGAGGATAGGGATTCGGTTGAAACTCTCGAGGTGGCTTTAAATAGAGGTTTAACTACTATCGATACTGCTCCGGTTTATGGTTGGGGCCGTTCAGAAAGAGTTATTGGAGCCTTTATAAAAAAGAGAAACGTAAGAGAAAGAATAGTATTAGCTACAAAGTTAGGCTTAAGCCGGCAAGGGCCTCAGATTATACATAATCTCAAAAAACAAAGAATGCTTGAGGAATTTGATGAATCCCGTCAAAGATTGCAAACTGATTATTTTGACCTTTATCAAGTGCATTGGCCGGATCCTGATACTCCGATAGGTGAAACCGCTGAGGTGATGTATAGCTTTTATCAAAAAGGAGTTATAAAAGCTGTAGGGGTTAGTAATTATTCTGTGGAACAAATGCGGGAGTTTATGAAATACTCCCCCTTACATTGCTGTCAGCCTCAATACAATATGTTTATTCGTGGCATAGAAAACGATGTAGTGCCTTTTTGTTTAGATAAAAAAATAGCAATTATTACTTACGCGCCTTTATACAGCGGGATACTAACCGGCAAATTTTTCTTTGGTGGTGCAAAGATTCCTGACGATATTAATCGAAAGATGAAAAGAAAAGATTTAGAAGAACCCAGATTTTCTATCAATAAAGGCATTCTTCTTAAATTAAAAGAAATAGCTGATAAGCATGGAAAAACTTTAGCGCAGTTAGTATTGAATTGGAACTATAACCAGAGAGGAATAACTTCAGCCATTGTTGGATCAAGGAATGCTTTTCAGCTTGAGGATAATTTAGGCAGTATTGGCTGGAAAATTCCCAACGAAGATTTAGGGGAGATCAATGATATTTTAGAGGAAAGAGAAGCTGAAATAAAGAAAACCCAGAAGTAACCCTGTTTAAGCCGGGCTTAAACAGGACGCAATACGCAATACGCAATACGTAATACGCAATACTATTATATGAACATATTAATTACCGGGGCTACCGGTTTTATTGGAAAACATCTGGTAGAAGAACTTTCTAAGAAGAACGAGCATAATATTTTTTGCCTGGTAAGAAATCCCCGAAAAGCAAAAGCTTTAGAACCTTTGGGGGTAAAGCTTATCTATGCTGATATTACTCAAAAGTCCTCTTTAGACAAACTTCTGAGTTATAAAATCAATGTTATATTTCATACCGCGGCTTTCGTAGAAAATAAAAATCCGGCTCTTCTTTACCGGGTAAATGTATTAGGCAGTAAAAATATTTGCGAGTTAGCTTTGAGGCTGGGCGTAGATAGGTTTGTCTACACTAGCACTGTCGCGGTAATAAGCGGTAATATTCAGGTGCCCCTTACTGAAGATTTGCCTTTTAAGGCTACAAATATCTATGGTAAATCTAAGATTGAAGCTGAAAAAATAGTGCGTAGATATCGGGAAAAGGGTTTAAAAACAATAATTGTCCGTCCGCCAATGGTTTATGGAGAAGGCGAGCCGCACATGTTAAGGTTTTTACTCTTTATCACTAAGTATAGGCTGTTTCCTTTAGTTGATAGAGGAAAGAGTAAATTACATCTTGGCTATGTAAAGAATATTGTCAGTGCAATGATTTTTTTGCTGGACAAGGAAGAGGCTTTGGAGGGTTCTTTTTTTCTTGGTGACGATGAAGTGCTTACGGTAAGAGAAGTATTTGACGTTTTTGCTAAAGCCTTAAAGGTAAAGCCGCTGCCTAATGTTCCTTCTTGGGTAAAACCGATATTAATAAGCCTTCCCTTTATCGGCAAAAGAATAGGTTTTTTCTCTAAGGATAGGGTTTATAGCTTGGAGAGGATAGGGTTTTTAGGGTTTAAAGCGCATTCTAAGGCCAGGGAAAGCCTTGAGATGAGTGCTCAATCGTTTTTAAGGAGTTAGAAGTGAAGAATAAAAAAGTACTTGCCTTTGATTTGGGAAGAGTTCTCTTTGATTTTGATTATAATATCGCTTTAGATAAGATTAAGGACAAAATCAATGTGCCTATTGAACGGGTGATTGATGAACTTTTTGAAAATGACTTTGGTTTAAGTTTTGAAAAAGGGCTGGTTTCTGCTGATGAATTTTATTCTCATTTTAAGAGCACCTTTGGGGCAGTTTTGACTTATGAGCACTTTGTCGATGTTTGGTGTAAGATATTTTCTCCTAAAGATAAGATGATAGACCTGGTAAGGCGCCTTAGGGCAGATTATCCTTTATACCTCATCTCAAATATAAATGTGCTTCACTTTAATTATCTCTACGACAAGCATCCTCAGGTTTTTTCTTTGTTTAGAGAGTTGATTCTTTCTTTTAAGGTTAAATCAGTCAAGCCTGAAAGCCTAATTTATCAGGCCTTAAAAGATGCGGCCGGGGTAGAGTTTAAGGATATAATTTATATTGACGACCGCGAGGATTTGATCTCAAAAGCCAAAGATTTCAACTTACAATGTATACAATTCATCAGTTTCAATCAACTTCTCAGTGATTTAAAGAATTTGGGTGTAAAGGGGGTGTTAGCCTAGCAAGGGCCAGACCCTTTTTTATCAGTCAACTCTTGCAAAATAATAAAATTTTGTTATAGTTAATATAAAGGGGTAAGCAATATGAAAAGAATTATTAGTTTAGCTTTAAGTGTATTGTTAATAACGGGGTGTGTTCCGCTTCTCATCGGTGCGGGCGCCGGAGTGGCTGGGTATAGTCTAAGTAATGATGCTGCCTCTGGTAATGTAAAGGTGGAATACCGGATATTATGGGATATTTGTATGGATACGCTAGAAGCAATGGAAGCTGAGATATTATCTTCTATCGAATCCAAAGGTATAATAAAGGCTAGGCTTTCTGAGCATAGTGTATGTATAAGAATAAATAGCGTTAATGGCGATACCCAAAGGCTAAAAGTAACCGCGCGTCAATATTTTATGCCCAAACCCCAATTTGCGCAAAAAATCTTTCTGAAATTGGTTACAGATTTGTAGTGACAAAGAGAGCGTTTCTTCTAGGCCTTATTTTTTTTCTCTCCTGCGGTCAAGGTAATTATTCCCAAATAAAAGTTTTAGAAGCTATTGACGGTGATACCGTTAAACTTTCCAACGGGAAAATGCTGCGCTATATTGGCCTGGATACTCCCGAGGTACGAGTAAAAGCTATAGGCGGTAACTTTATCTATAATCCCCAGCCATTCAGCTTAGATGCAAAAGAATTTAACCATAAACTGGTAAAAGGGAAAAATATCCGGGTTGAGTTTGATATTAAAAAGACCGATCGCTACGGCCGGCTCTTAGGCTACTGCTTTCTCGGAGATATTTTTGTAAATGCCAAATTGATAGAGGAAGGCTATGCTGTTCTTTATACTTTTCCTCCCAATGTAAAATATGTTGATTTATTCATCCAGGCACAGAAAAAAGCGCAAAGAATGAAAAAAGGCCTCTGGGGCGGCCTTGAAACAATTGATCACGCTCAGGCTAATAAATATATTAATCAGGTAAGAAGCGTTGAGGGTGAGGTTATTGGCAGCTACAAGACAGAAAAATGTATATTTTTGAATTTTAGTCGGGATTGGAAGAATGATTTTACAGTGGTAATTTTCAATAATACCCTAAGTTTTTTTAACCGGGAAGGCCTTGACCCGGTAAGTTTTTATACCGGAAAGAGAATACGTGTAACAGGCAGAATCCGGGAGTATAACGGGCCGGAGATTATTGTAAATAGCCCTCATGAGATAGAAGTAATAAAAGCGCAGTAAAGATTAATATAAAGAGCCGGACCCCCCCGTGAGATTTTGATTAAAGCCTAGCTTTAATCATCGGGATGTTTTGAAAGATTTTTCTTAAAAAAAATGATTTTTAGGGTATAATATTAGCTTAAAATGGATCAAGAAAAACTAGCAAAAATCGTATCATTATGCAAGAGAAGGGGGTTTATCTTCGGAGGTTCGGAGATCTACGGGGGGCTTTCCAGCATTTGGGATTATGGCCCTTTAGGGGTGAGGCTGAAAAAACGAATCAAAGATATCTGGTGGAAGGAGTATGTAGAGAAAAGAGCTGATATTGTTGGTTTAGATAGCAGTATAATTATGTCTGAGCAGGTCTTTAAAGCTTCCGGGCATCTTGAAGGGTTTGCTGATTCGTTGGTTGATTGCCCTCATTGCAAAAAGAGATTTCGGGTGGATAAGCTGGAAAAAATAGATGACGCCCTCTACAATTGTCCGGAATGTAAGGGCCAGATAGATATTGGAAAAAGCAAACCCCGCAGATTTAACCTTATGCTCAAAACTAACATGAGTGCTACTGAAGATGAACCTAATTATGCTTATCTTCGGCCGGAAACCGCTCAGGGGATATTTGTAAACTTTACTAATGTCCTTAATACCACTTCAAAAAAACTTCCTTTAGGTATAGCTCAAATTGGTAAGGCTTTTCGAAATGAGGTTACTACCGGTAGTTTTGTTTTTCGAATGAAGGAGTTTGAACAGATGGAGATTGAGTATTTTGTCAATCCCAAAGAAGCTAATGAGTTTTATAAATACTGGGTTAAAGAAAGATTTAATTTCTACATAGAAAAGATTGGTTTAAAGCGGGAAAATTTAAAATTAAGGGAGCATGCTAATGATGAGCTAGCTCATTATGCTAAATCCTGCACCGACATCGAGTTTAACTTTCCTTTTGGGTGGAGTGAATTAGAGGGGGTAGCTAATAGGGGAGATTTTGATTTAAGTGAGCATGCCCGAGTGAGTAAAAAAGATTTATCTTATTTTGATAGCGCCAGGGGTAAAAAGTTTACCCCTTATGTAATTGAACCTTCAGCCGGAGTAGACCGGACCTTTTTTGCTTGTTTGTCCGATGCTTTTTGCAGTGAAGAGGTAAGGGGAAAGGTAAGAAATGTTTTAAAGTTAAAACCGGATTTGGCCCCATACTCAGCAGCGATTTTTCCTTTGCTTAAGAATAAGCCGGAGGTGGTTGAGCTTGCAAAAAATGTTTTTTGTGATATAAATAATGAATTACCTGCCCTTTATGACGATACAGCAGCAATTGGCAAACTTTATCGCCGCCAAGATGAAATTGGGACTCCTTTTTGTATTACGGTTGATGTTGTGAGTTTAAGCGACGGAAAAGTTACTGTTCGGGATAGAGATACTATGGCGCAGGAGAGAATTGATATTAGCAGGGTTAAGGAATTTATTAAACAAAAAGTAAAGTCTGATTAATTCAGAAGAGGGAGAAGAAAGAGATGGCAAAGAAGTGTGTGTATTTTTTCAGCAAGGACAAGACAGACGGTAATGCTACCATGAAAAAACTTCTTGGCGGCAAAGGAGCTAATTTAGCTGAGATGTGCAGCATCGGGCTTCCTGTTCCCCCAGGATTTACAGTTACTACTGAAGTCTGCGATTACTATAATAAGCAGGGGGGAAAATATCCGGTTGAATTACAGAAGCAAATTGATGCTAATATTGTCAGCTTAGAAAAAAGTATGCAGGCAAAATTGGGTGATTCTAAAAATCCTTTGCTTGTTTCAGTGCGTAGCGGTGCTGCTGTTTCAATGCCCGGGATGATGGATACAGTTCTTAATCTTGGGCTGAATGATGATGTGGTAGCCGGCCTTGCCAAGAAAACCGGCAACGAGCGTCTTGCCTGGGATGCTTATCGGCGTTTTATTGATATGTTCGGAAATGTTGTTATGGGTGTCGGCCATGGGTATTTTGAAGAGAAATTAATATTTATTAAGAAAAAGTATAAAGCAAAGCAGGATAATGACCTTACAGTTGCGCAGCTTAAGGAGTTGGTTCAGCAGTATAAGGATGTGTACAAGAAGTATGTAAAGAACCCTTTTCCTACTAACGCGAAAGAACAGTTAATGGCCGCAGTTAATGCGGTATTTAACTCATGGAATATTGAAAGAGCTGTAATCTATCGAAGAATAAATAAAATTACCGGGCTTCTGGGCACTGCAGTTAATGTTCAGGCTATGGTTTTTGGAAATATGGGTAATACATCCGGAACCGGCGTAGCATTTACACGTAATCCTTCGACCGGAGAAAATAAATTCTTTGGTGAGTTCCTTATTAATGCTCAGGGTGAAGATGTAGTGGCCGGGATAAGAACTCCGGAGCCCATAGATGATCTTAAGAAAGAAATGCCGAAAATTTACAAACAGCTTGATAGTATAAGAGAAAAACTTGAGAAACACTATAGAGACATACAGGACGTAGAATTTACCATACAGGAAGGTAAGCTTTTTATGCTTCAGACACGTACCGGAAAGCGTACCGGAATTGCGGCGGTTAAGATTGCTTATGATATGGTAGGAGAAAAAATGATTACGCCCGAGGAAGCTCTTATGCGAATCGAAGGAGAGCAGCTTAACCAACTTCTTTTCCCGATTTTTGACCCCGTAGCTGTGAGTAAAGCTAAAAAGATAGCCAAAGGCCTTCCAGCCGGTCCGGGTGCTGCTTCAGGACACGTTGTATTTACAGCTAATGACGCGGAAGCCTGGAAGAAGAAAGGGAAAAAGGTTATACTTGTCCGTCATGAAACTTCTCCGGAAGATGTGGCCGGAATGCATGCTGCCGAAGGAATATTAACTTCAACCGGCGGGATGACTTCGCATGCGGCTGTAGTTGCCAGAGGCTGGGGTAAATGTTGTATCGCCGGATGTAGCGCTTTAAATATAAGCTACTCAAAAAAGCAACTATCAGTTGGAGATATCATAATTAAAGAGGGTGACTATATCTCATTGAACGGTTCAACCGGAGAGGTTATGTTGGGCCATGTAAAAACTACAACAAGCCCGGTAATTGCCGGAATTGTCGAAAATAATTCTGCTGCCAAGAAAAACCCAATTTGTAAGATGTTTACTCAGATAATGAAATGGGCTGATCAATACCGGAAGCTTAATGTCAGGGCTAATGCTGATACACCTAAAGATTCAACGGCAGCCCGGAGATTAGGTGCTGAAGGTATCGGGCTTACCCGAACCGAGCATATGTTTTTTGAAGGAGAAAGAATTTGGGCTGTTCGGGAATTTATTCTAGCTCAAGACACTAAAGCAAGAGAAGCAGCTCTTAAGAAATTGTTGCCTTACCAGAGAAAAGATTTTGAGGGAATTTTTAAAGAAATGAATGGCCTTCCGGTAACAATACGGCTTCTAGATCCGCCGCTGCATGAATTTTTGCCTAATGATGGAGCCGGACAAAAAGAAATGGCGAAACGCTTAAATATTTTACCGGCAAAGGTAAAGGATCTTGTCAAAAAATTACATGAGTTAAACCCGATGCTTGGCCATCGCGGTTGTAGATTATCAATTACTTATCCTGAGCTTTGTGTGATGCAGACAACGGCGATCGTTGAAGCAGCTTGCAATGTGGCTAAGAAGGGAATTAAAGTTCTTCCTGAAATTATGATTCCGCTTATTGGAACAACTAAGGAATTTGAATATCTGGAAGAGATCGTTCGCAAGACAGCCGAGAGTATTCTTGATAAGTCGCGATCTAAAGTAAAATATATGGTAGGGACAATGATTGAAATTCCCCGGGCGGCATTAACTGCTGATAAGGTTGCGCTAAAGGCTGAATTTTTCTCTTTTGGGACAAATGACCTTACTCAGATGACTTTTGGGTATAGCCGTGACGATGCCGGAGTCTTTCTACCGGAATACATAGAAAAGAAAATTTTACCCGATGATCCATTTCAAACAATTGACCAGGACGGTGTTGGCCAGCTTGTAAAAACAGCCGTAGACTTGGGCAGAAAAACAAATAAGAAACTTAAGTGCGGTATATGTGGTGAGCACGGCGGAGATTCTGAGTCAGTGAAATTTTGCCATAAGGTAGGCCTTAATTATGTAAGCTGTTCCCCGTTTAGAGTACCGATTGCCCGGTTAGCAGCTGCCCAGGCAGCAATAAAAGATAGTGAATAGTCGCTAGTGAATAGTCGATAGTCGATAACATATAAAACAAAAACTAACGACTAACGACTAACGACTAACGACTAACGACTAACGACTAATGACTAATGACTAAAAATGGAAGCAATTAAAGCTTATTTAGAGCGGATAAAAGACTTGCCGGTATTAAAAAAGAAGGAAGAAATTGAGCTTATTCAGAAAGCAAAACGAGGAAGCCGTGTTGCCCGCCGTAAGATAATCAATTGCAATTTAAAGTTGGTTGTGAGTTTGGTCAAACACTACACTAATTACAATCTTTCCTTAATGGATTTGATTGCCGAAGGAAATATCGGCCTGATGCGGGCTATTGATAAGTTTGATGTTCATAGAGGTTTTCGTTTCTCTACTTATGCTGCTTGGTGGATACGTCAAGCGGTAAGCCGGGCTCTTATTGATCAGGGCAAGACTATTCGCGTTCCTGTCTACATGAGTGAACTTATTACAAAGCATAAGCGGGCCAAAGAAGCCTTACGCCAGAAATTAAACCGGGAGCCTAATCGGGGAGAGGTTGCTAAGCGTTTGAAAGTTTCAGCCGCGAGGATAGCTGAAATTGAACTCTGGACCCAGAAAAAATCTTCTTTAGACGCGCCGGTGGGGGAGAGCGGGGATTCGAGCCTGTCCGATTTCATTAAGAGTGGTGACCATACAAGTGCAACCGCGACCATAGATAAGGTTTTCAATCGGGAGAGAGTAGACGAATTTCTTAGTATTGCTACTGAGCGGGAAAGGCAGGTTTTAGACTTACGCTTTGGGATAACTGACGGTAAGTCTCATACTTTAGCTGAGATAGCTAAGGTATTAAAGATATCCCGGGAAAGAGTCAGGCAGATTGAAAAAGGAGCTTTAAAAAGGCTGCACAAGCGCGTTGTTAGCGAGCAGAAAAAAAAGATAGAAACTTAGAATAAAGGTCTTATGAAATTAGAAAAATATATCCGTGATATTCCTGATTTTCCCAAAAAGGGTATTTTGTTTAAAGACATAACCACTTTGCTTAGTGATAAAAAGGCATTCAAGAAAGCAATTAATGAGATAGCCAAGTTGCTAAAAGGCAGGAGTGTTGATTATATTGTAGCCGCAGAATCCCGGGGGTTTATCTTCGGGGGAGCGTTAGCTTGTAAATTAAATTGCGGATTTATTCCGGTGAGAAAACCCGGCAAACTTCCCTCTAAGACTTATCAGTACACTTATTCTCTAGAGTATGGTAAGGATTCTCTGGAAATTCATCGCGATGCTTTTCCCTCTGCCTCAAGAGTTCTGGTTTTGGATGATTTATTAGCCACCGGCGGAACAGCTCTGGCTTCGGCAAAATTAGTTGAAAAATTAAAAGGAAAAGTTACGGCGATTGTCTTTCTTGTTGAGTTAACCTTCCTTAAAGGCCGAAATAAATTAAAGAAATATCCGGTATACTCCTTAATAAAATATTAAGATAATTTCTGCCCCTATAGCTCAAATGGATAGAGCACGGCCCTCCTAAGGCTGGGATCCCTGTTCGACTCAGGGTGGGGGCATGGTTTATTGTATAAAAATGAAAATGAATTAAAAACAAACAAAATGAATTAAGAACTTGACAGCAGTGATATACTATGATATACATAAATAGGAAGTACAAAGTATGTAACTCCCTAAGGAAAGGCAGTGTGGCGCTCAGATAAGAGCGCTTTTTTTATTTTAGGCCTTTCCTCCATTTCAGGCGGATAAAGGACGATGGTGTTCTGTGCCAAGGCAAGGCGTAGAACACTTTTTTTTGTTATAAGGGGGTGAGTTAAAATGGATTTCGAGACGTTACTTGAAAGAGTATCTTTAAGATTAAAAATATTAGCAAAAAGGCTGATAAATGGATATAACATACATGGCTTTTTTGATGAAGAAGATCTATATCAGGAGATGCATATGCATTTATGGAATAATTTTGGAAATGGCGTACCCGCTGGCTTCAATAATGCCTACATTGTTAAAGGATGCGAATTCTACATACGAAATTATCTTAGGAAGAAGAGAGAAAAAGCAAGAATTTTGAGCCTGGAAAGACCTATCAATGAATACGGAGATACTTTAAAAGACATATTGCCGGACACAAAAGAGCCTTTGGATAACTATGTCGATAGAAAAATAACTATTAGTGAGATAAAGAATAATGGTATCACGAAAAGGGAAAAAGAAGTATTTGTGTCTATATTGGGGGGATACACAGTAAGAGAAATAGGAAAGAAGTTAGGCATTTCACATGTAATGGTTATCAAGTACAAACAGAGAATAATTAAGAAGTGGCAGAGGAAAGATAAAATAAAGGTTACCAAAGAGGGTTGATATTTACTTTTAGAAGTATAGGCAGAGAATAATAAAGATTTTAAAGGCACATTGTTGTGTTAAGACAAAGGCGTTCAGAAATTGTGAACGCTTTTATTTTTGAAGGTTTAATTACAAAGTAAGTATTTATTTGGACGGAGGCGTCCAATCTAATGCCGTGATGGCAGGCAAGATTGGGCGTTTTTTTGTTTAATATAAAGAGGAGGTGAGATTTGCGATGAAAAAGATTGAATGTGTAATCCGTTCAGAAAAGTTAAAAGAGGTGGAAAAGGCTTTAAGGCTGGGCGGTGTTGGCGGGATGACTATTAGTGAAGTCAAAGGATTCGGAAAAGAAACTACCCGGCCAGAGGCTTATCTGATTCTACCTAGAACCAAGGTTGAAATCTATGCCGTTGATGGACAAGTAGAAGAGTTAATCTCGATAATTGTTAAGATTTGCCGTACAGGTGAATTAGGTGATGGCAAAATTGCAGTTTTGCCGCTGGATGAGTGCGTGCGGGTACGAACCGCGGAGCGCGGCGAGGTAGCGATTTTTTAAATTATTTTAGGTTTTTGGCCCTTTGGTGATACTCAGGGCCATCATTAAGGAGGTGTGTATGAGAAAGAAGACTTTATTTTCAGCAGTAGTTCTTGGTGGATTAATGTGTTTTTTGGCGGAGGCATTTGCTTTAGAGATTGGTTCGCAGGAAGTCGCAATCACTGTAACGGATAATTATGTATCCCGGTATATTTGGCGGGGACAGGATCTTTATGGAGAAAATGACGGCGCGCATCAGCCAAGCATTGATATTGCTTTTCCAAAACTTTTATCCGAGGTAGATGTTTCGCTTAACGTCTGGGGGTCATTTCCGCTGAATTCAGGGCATGAGGATGGTGAAGAGTTGGATTATACTTTAGCTTTTTCCCGCGATATATTTGATGAGGCGGCTAATATTTCAGCAGGATATACTTATTTTGATTACCCAAATAGCGGCAGCGCTAGCGATGTTTCGGAACTATGGATATCTGCTACTTTGAATGAATTACCGTTTTTGCCGATTGAGGTGTCTTTAAGCGGGTTTATCGGATATGATCTCCAAGCTAAATCCGGCGGCCCGGATGAAGGTATATACTTTTCCTGGGGTTTGGATACAGAGTTACCGTTGCCGCAATTATCCTTATTTCAGGAAGGCCAAACTCTTGCATTGGGGATAGTAAATTGGGGTAATGACGGAGTGGCTGATCTTGAACCGAGCTCTCTTTATGCAACTGAGATTTCACTTTCGACTTCCTATGAGTTTGCCGGATTTAACATAAGTCCAAATTTACATTACACCATAAATTATGAAGAACAGATTAATAACGGAGATGAAGAACTTTGGGGTGGTATTGAAGTTAGCTATGCTTTTTAACAGGGGGTGATTTATGTTAAAGAAATTATGTAAGTTGTTTTCGCTTTTAACTATGAGCGCGGTAGCTCTGGGGGTTGGGCCTGTTGCCTATGCCGCTGATGCAACCGCAGCCAGCAACGCTGTTGCTATTGACACTGTCTGGACTTTAGTGGCTGCATTTCTGGTATTTTTTATGCAGCCGGGGTTTGCCATGGTTGAGGTAGGTTTTACCAGGGCAAAAAACGCTTCCAATATTTTAATGAAAAATCTTATGGATTTTTCTGTCGGTTCAATCGCCTTCTGGTTGATTGGTTTTGGCGTAATGTTTGGCTCGAGCGCTTTTGGTCTTTTTGGAACATCCGGATTTTTATTAAGCAGTGCCAATCCTTCTACAGGAGAAGGGTTATGGCAGTTTGCTTACTGGATGTTTCAGATAGTTTTTGCGGCAACGGCCGCCACTATTGTTTCCGGGGCTGTTGCGGAACGAACAAAGTTCCCGGCATATCTAATCTACTCGGTTTTTATCTGCGCCTTGATCTATCCGGTAGTAGGGCATTGGATTTGGGGGGGCGGATGGTTGTCAGCTAAAGGTATTATAGATTTTGCCGGTTCAACTGTAGTTCATTCTGTAGGCGGTTGGGCGGCTTTGGCCGGGGTAATAATTCTTGGGCCACGGCTGGGCAAATACAACAAAGATGGAAGCTCTAACGCTATACCGGGACATAACATCCCTTTGGCAGCGCTTGGTGTTTTTATCCTCTGGTTTGGCTGGTTTGGTTTTAACGCCGGAAGCACAACGGCTGGAACCAATTTAAGTATCGCCACCCTTGCTGTAACTACTAATTTAGCCGCGGCAGCCGCAGCAATAACAGCTATGTTTACATCCTGGAAGAGATTTGGCAAGCCTGATACCAGCATGGCTTTAAACGGTGCTTTAGCCGGGCTTGTAGCCATAACTGCTCCTTGCGCAAGTGTATCGCCGTTAAGCGCAATCATTATCGGGGCGCTTGCCGGTGTATTAGTAGTTTTGAGTGTTGAGTTCATTGATAAAATTTTGCATGTTGATGATCCTGTGGGAGCAATATCAGTCCACGGAGTGTGCGGAGCGTTTGGTACACTTTGTGTAGGTTTATTTGCTCAAAGCTCGTACGGAGAAGCAAGCGGAGCAGGTGCTGTAGACGGACTTTTCTTTGGAGGAGGGTTGTCTCAATTCTGGGTGCAATTGACAGGGGTAGTCTCGGTATTTATCTGGGTATTTGGGGCGTCACTAATCCTTTTTTACATTATCAAAAAGACTGTGGGTATGAGAGCTTCTGATGAGGAGCAATTAAAAGGACTGGATATTAGCGAACATGGCATGGAAGCCTATTCTGGATTCCAGATATTTACTACGGAATAGAAACAGATGACAGAAAACGGAAGGCAGAAGACAGAAAATAGAAAAATTTGACATCTAAGCGCTGTCTTCTGGCTTCTGATGTAAAACGGAGGTGAAAAATGAAATTAGTTATAGCGATGGTGCAGCCGCATAAATTGCCGGACGTAAAGAAAGCTCTTTATGACGCAGAAGTTTATAAGATGACTGTAAGTAATGTCTTGGGATGTGGCCAGCAAAAAGGTTATACCGAAACTTACAGAGGAGTTATCCATGAAGTAAATCTTCTTAAAAAAGTAAGATTGGAAATAGCAGTGAATAAGGATTTTGTCCAGCCAACCATTGATGCCATTATAAAAGGTGCTAAGACTGGCAAAATAGGTGACGGCAAGATATTTATTCTGGATCTACCTGAGTGTGTAAGAATCAGAACAGGTGAACGAGACGGAAAGGCAATTGGATAAATCCTGTGTTAGTTTTTATGAATGGTTGGAGGTGGTGATAAATGATTAGAAAAATTGCGATTTACGGAAAAGGCGGAATCGGCAAGTCGACAACAACCCAAAACATAGTAGCCGGACTTGTCGAAATGGGCAAGAAAATTATGGTTGTAGGATGCGATCCTAAGGCGGACTCGACAAGGCTTCTTTTGGGCGGCCTTCATCAGACGACTGTTCTTGATACCCTCCGTGAAGAAGGTGAAGACGTTGACCTTGATGATGTTGTCAAAGAAGGTTATGGAAAGGTAAGATGTGTAGAATCGGGAGGCCCTGAACCGGGTGTTGGGTGCGCGGGCAGAGGTATTATAACCTCAATAAATCTTCTTGAACAGCTTGGCGCTTATGACGATAAATATGCGCTGGATTATGTTTTTTACGACGTTTTGGGTGACGTAGTATGCGGCGGTTTTGCTATGCCTATGAGAGAAGGAAAAGCGCGGGAGATTTACATTGTAGTATCAGGCGAGATGATGGCTATGTACGCGGCAAACAATATTTGTAAAGGTATTGTTAAATTCGCGGATTCAGGCGGAATAAGGCTTGGCGGGCTTATATGCAACAGCCGCCAGGTTGATAATGAAGAGAAAATGATCGAGGAGTTCGCGAAGAAGCTGGGGACTCAAATGATTTACTTTATTCCGAGAGAAAAGGTGGTTCAAAGAGCTGAAATAAACAGAAAGACAGTAATTGATTTTGAACCCGGGCATGCTCAGGCCGATGAATACAGAACGCTCGCGGGAAAAATTGACCGGAATGAAATGTTTGTTGTTCCTAAGCCGATAGAGATGGAGATACTTGAGAATCTTTTAGTGGAATTCGGTATTGTATGATTTTA
>JAIWAR010000016.1:0-23470 GCA_048634245.1 Methanosarcinales archaeon
TGCGTCTTTCCTGAAACTTGATTCTTAAATCTTTCTGCCACGCTCTTCCCCCTAAAGCAGCTAAAGCCGCACTTTGCGATATAGAAGAAGCGCAGGAAGTGGTATGGTCGATTATTTTCGAAGCTTCCTTAATTATTCCTTTATCCGCCGCCAAATAACCAATACGCCAGCCGGTCATCGAGAATGTCTTTGAAAAACCATTTATAGTTATAGTAGAGCTAAAAGCGCCGGGCAAGGAAGCAAAACTTATATGTTCCCGGCCCTCATAGGTCAAAACTTCATAAATTTCATCACTGAGAACAAAAATGTTTTTCTCTTTGATTACCTCAAAGATCTTCTCTAGCTCACAACGAGAATAAGTTGTTCCGGTAGGATTATTAGGATAATTAAGAATCAGAAGCTTGGTTTTGGATGTTATAGTTTTTTTTAACTCTCCCGCATCTATTTTGAAATTATCAGACTCACTTGCAGGTAAAAATACTGCCTTTGCTGAAACTAACTTACATATCTGCGGATAGCTTACCCAATAAGGCTGAGGAATTATTACCTCATCACCCGGGGACAATACAGTAAACATAGCCGTAAATATAGCATACTTTGCGCCTGAAGTAACAATTATGTTGTCAACCGAAGCTTCTATCCTATTTTCTCGCCATAGCTTATCGACTATTGCCTCTTTTAATTCAATGCGTCCGGATGAAGGAGTATACTTAGTAAAACCTTCATCAATGGCAACTTTAGCAGCTTGTTTTATAAATAAGGGGGTATCAAAATCCGGCTCACCGGCAGCAAAATTTACGACGTCTTTGCCTTCTTTTATTAGCTTTTTAGTTAGAGCGGTTATTTTCAAGGTAGCTGACTCATTAAGCGAAAAAACTCGAGGGTTCATTATTTTTCTAGAGAGCATCTCTCTCTTTTTTAAAAATCTTCTTCACTCCGGTAACAAAACTTTTTTTCGGCTTGGCAATCTTTTTGGGAGGAACTTTTTCACCTTTTTCTTCTTTAGAAACTTCTTTTACTTCAACCTTTCCTTCTTTTTTCTTATGTATCTTTTTTTTCTTAACCCTTTTTGTCAATTCAACAATAGAAAGTGAAGCTCCGTCTCCCTTGCGGTTGCCCAAACGCAATACCCGGGTGTACCCCCCGTTTATTTCTTTTCCGCCTGAGGCGGATCCGCCTTTGGCGGAAAACCGTGGCCCAATATCATCAAAAAGCTTCTTTACTAACTTATGATCTTCCAGGACACGATAAGCTAGACGCTTACCGGCCAAAGTCCCTTTCTTAGCCAGGGTAATCAACCTATCGATTTCCCCCCTTAAGTATTTAGCCCTGGAGGTAATTGTGGTTATTCTTTCGTTAATAACCATAGCTCGTACCAAAGACTTAACTAAAGCTTTTTTTTGGGCCCGTGGACGTGAAAATCTCTCGCTTTTCTTTCTGTGTCTCATGCTATATTCAACTTATTTCGATCTATCTTTGTTCCTAACGAAAGCCCCATGGTCTTAAGAAGTGCTATGACTTCATTTAAAGATTTCTTACCAAAATTCTGGTAAGCTAGAATCTCGGGTTCTGTTTTCTCTACCAGTTCAGCTAAGCTCTTTATATCAGCTTCACGTAAGCAATTATTGCTGCGTACCGACAATTCCAACTCTGAAACCGGAAGCTTTAGTTTCTCATAAAAAGCAACTTCCTCCGGCGTTAACTCTTCGTATTCTTCTTCGGGAAGCTCACCCAAAGTGAAAAACAGTTCCAGATGCTTATTCATCGCCTTCGCCGCATAAATCAAAGCCTCTTTTGGTTCAATGCTAGCATTAGTAAAGATTTCCAGAATCAGCTTGTCGTAGTCAGTTCGCTTACCTACTCGAGTATTTTCTACCTTAAAAGCTACTCGTTTAACCGGAGTAAAAATAGAATCAATGGGAATAACCCCTAAAGGCATCCCTTCACGCTTATTAATCTCAGCAGAAACAAATCCCCGTCCTCTACCCACATCCATTTCAATATTCACTTTAGCTTTTTTTGAAGTAATAGTAGCAATATGTAAATCGGGATTTATCACCTCTATGGTCTCATCAGTTATTATATCCTTTGCCTTTATTTCTTTCTCACCCGTTTCTTTAATAAAAATCTTCTTTGGCGAACGAGAATATGACCGCAAAACAAGATTCTTGATGTTAAGGATAATCTCAGAGACATCCTCCGATACTCCTTCTATAATTGAGAACTCGTGAGAAACTCCATCTATTTTCACTGAAGTTACTGCAGCACCTTCTATAGAAGAAAGAAGAACTCTTCTTAGACTGTTGCCCAAAGTTACTCCGTAACCTCTCTCCAGGGGTTCAGCAATGATTCTACCATAGTTTGGGCTATATGAGTCTTGTTCCACTGTTATTCTCTTAGGAAATTGAAAATCCCGCCAGGTTATCCCCATTTTTTTTACCTCCTCAATGAGACTTGCATTTTTGTCAAAAAATGCTTAGTCGAATTGATACTGAGGACACGAAATGCCCGAAGTATCTTTATTTTTTTATCTTACTTAGAATAAAGTTCTACAATTAACTGCTCATCAACTGAAATAGTTAAATCTTCCTTTTCCGGAAGACGTACAATCTCTATCTTAAGATTATTATTATCTACTTTCATCCAAGCCGGGACACTCCTTTCTTTTGAGTTTATCTCAATATCCCCCTTAAAGCCTGAATTTATACTTTCTTTTGCTCTTATCTCAATCGATTGTCCTTTCTTAACTATATATGAAGGTATGCTTACCCTTTTCCCGGCTATAAATACAAACCCATGCTGTACTACCTGCCGGGCATGATTACGCGAAAGGGCAAAAAGGGCACGGTAGACAACATTATCTAAACGCCTTTCTAAAAATTGGATCAACACCCTGCCAGTGACCCCCCGAGTCTTATGAGCAAGCATAAAGAATCTCTTAAACTGTCTTTCCAGCATCCCATACATTCTCTTTACTTTTTGCTTCTCTCTTAGCTGTAAAGCATAATTGGTCGGCTTTGTCCGTCTTTTTTTAACGGTACTACCCGGAGGCGTAGGCCGTTTAGCAAATGAACATTTCTCAGTTATGCATCTCGGCCCTTTTAAAAATAACTTTGCCCCTGCTCGGCGGCACAATCTACACTTTGCGTCTGTATATCTCCCCATCCTTACCTCACTTATTATTCGTATTGCGTGTTGCGTATTGCGTATTGCGTATCGTAAATCTCATATTTTATTACACTAAATAATTTTATAACTCACTACTCAATACTCACGACTCGATACTATCTTAAACTCTTCTTTTTTTCTTTGGCCTACATCCATTATGAGGCGCAGGAGTTATATCTTTTATTCTCTTTACGCTTAAACCGACAGCCTGAAGAGATCTAATAGCTGACTCTCTCCCCGGCCCCGGGCCTTTAACTAAAACTTCTAACTCTCTTAAACCCATCTCTTTGACTTGTTTAGCCACATTTAAAGAAGCAAGCTGGGCAGCATAAGGAGTAGACTTCTTGGCCCCTTTAAATCCTACTGCACCGGCAGAAGCCCAAGCTAAAACATTTCCTTTTAAGTCAGTAATAGAAACTATTGTATTATTAAAGGTGGCTTTAATATGCGCTATTCCGATACTGGATACTAACTGAACTTTTTTCTTTCTCTCTCTTCTCTTTTTTTTAGCCATTTTTACTCCTACTTCTTAATCCCGCCCACTCTTGGCTTAGGGCCTTTGCGGGTACGGGCATTGCAGCGAGTACGCTGGCCTCTAGCCGGAAGCCCTTTCTTATGACGCGAACCCCGATAACTGCTTATATCGATCAACCTGCGTATATTTTGACTGATCTCCCGACGCAACTCTCCTTCTATCCGATAATGCGTCTGGACAAACGAAGCAATTTGAGAAGTCTCTTCTTCGCCTAAATCTGCTGCTTTTTTCTCCGGATCAATACCAATGTCATTAAGAATTTGCAGCGAATTTGTGGGGCCAATACCATAAATATACCTTAAAGCAATTTTTATCTTTTTATTCTTGGGAATGTCTACACCGAAAATTCTTGGCATCTTAGCCTCTCCTTCTTTTACCTTACCCCTGTCTTTGCTTATGCTTAGGATTTTTGCAAATAACCCTCACAACCCTTTTTCTCTTTATTATCTTACATTTATCACAAATCTTCTTAACCGATGCTTTAACTTTCATTTTTTAACCTTTTTTTATTTCTCTCTATAGGTTATTCTCCCTCTTGTTAAATCATAAGGAGAAAGCTCTAATTTTACCTTATCTCCGGGAAGAATTCTAATAAAATGCATTCGCATTTTGCCGGAAACATGAGCAAGGACAATATGTCCATTATCTAACTTTACACGAAACTGCGCATTCGGTAAAGCCTCTACTATTTCACCCTCAACTGCAATCAACTCTTCTTTTGCCATCTTTAAAAAGTTTTAAGTTATAAGTAATAAGTCTTAAGTGTTATATTGTTAATATTAAAAACTTGATTCTTCATACTTACTACTTATAGCTTTCGCTACTGCGTTAACACCCAGGGGCCTTTTTTGGTTATTGCTATAGTGTGCTCAAAATGAGCAGCTAAAGAATTGTCTTTGGTCTTAGCTGTCCAACCATCATCTAAAATATCTACACTAAAGCCACCGGCTGAAACCATAGGCTCAACAGCAATAACATATCCCGTTTGCAACTCTGCTCCCTCGCCTTCTTCGCCAAAATTCGGAATCTCCGGTGGTAGATGCAGATTTCGGCCTATCCCGTGGCCTACGAACCTTCGAATCACTGAAAAACCATTTTTTTCTACATAGCTCTGGATCGTTGAGCCTACATCTCCCACTCTTTTTCCGGGCTTTATTTGTTTTATTCCCTGTTTAAGCGACTTTTTAGTAACTTCTACTAATCTTTTTGCCAAAGGAGTTGCCTTACCTATTATGTAGGTATAAGCAGTATCCACAAACAAGCCTTTATACTTAATCCCTAAATCTACACTCACCAAATCCCCTTCTTTTACCACTCTTTGCGAAGGAATCCCGTGAATTATCTCTTCATTAATCGAAATACAGCAGGAAGCAGGGTAATCCATAAACCCCTTAAAAGCTGCTTCCATCCCCGGATACTTACTTATTTCTCTTTCAAAGAACTCTTCAATATTCTTCGTTGAAATTCCCGGCCTTATAAACCTCTTCAGTTTTTTCAGAATTACTGCCGCTACCTTGCCAGCCTCACGCATTATTACCAGCTCTTGGCGGACTAAAGGCTCATGCATCGCAATTCCTTCTTTATTCTCTCGAGAACCTTTCCAATCTCTCCCCGGCCGTCAACTTTAACAAGTTTATTCTTCTTTTGGTAAAAATCCAGAATCTTATTTACTTCTTGAGAAAATACCTGCCAGCGTTTTTTTATAACTTCAGGATCATCATCGCTTCTTTGTGTTAACTCGCTGCCGCACCGATCACAAATGCCTTCCTTTTTTGCCGGTAAACTCACTAAGTGATAATTAGCACCACAGGATTTACAAACTCTTCTTTTAGAAAGACGGTCGACTATGGTCTGCTCGTCAATATCCAAATAAATAACACTATCGATATCGCTATCATTTTTATTTAAAATTTCATCCAGTTTTTCAGCCTGGCTCAAGTTACGAGGGTAGCCGTCAAGAAGAAACCCTTTTTTATCAATATGCTCTTCAATCACCCGGGAGACTAAGTCGTCGGGAACCAGAAATCCGTGTTCCATGTAGCTCTTTACTTCCCGGCCTAAGTTACTGCCCTTTTTGATTTCTTCTCTTAAAATATCTCCTAAAGATATTTTTCTAATACCTAAAAAGTCGGCTAATAACATTGCCTGCGTTCCTTTACCTGAACCTGGCGAACCAAAAAGAATTACCCTCATTTTATTTTCTCCCCTTTAAGGTGCCGCCCTTAATAAAACCGTCATAGTGACGAATAAGTAACTGCCCTTCAATTTGTTTCATTACATCTAGAATAACCCCTACCATAATCAAAAGAGTAGTTCCTCCAAAAAGCGAAGCCAAAGCATAAGAAGGCACTTTAAAAAAATGCATAACTATATTAGGGAAAATGGCAATAAATCCAATATAAAGAGCGCCAATAAAAACAATCCGTGACGCTACAAAATCAAGATAATTTGCCGTAGGCCGCCCCGGCCTTATTCCGGGAATAAAACCCCCGTACTTTTTTAAATTATTAGATATCTCTAAAGGATTAAATACCATAGCGGTATAAAAATACATAAAAAACATTATCAAAGCAACAAAAATAATATTATACCCTAATCCTCTTTGCTGAACCACGCTTTGCAGGAAGCTAAAAAACCCTCCTTTCTGCTGAAAAAACATTAATATTGTAGCCGGAAAAGAAATAAGAGCGCTGGCAAAAATTATAGCAATCACTCCGGACATATCTATCTTTATCGGCAAATAAGTGCTCTGGCCGCCATAAACACGCCTGCCGACAACTCTTTTTCCATATTGGATAGGAATCCTTCGCTGAGCCTGGGTAAAAAGAACTACCGCTGTAATCATTGCAAAGAATAAAACCATAAGTGCAATTACTATCGGAGTAGCAATCTGCCGCTTTGAAGGATCAAAAGGAGAATAAAGTATCCAAAGTTGCCGCAGAGAAGAAGGGATACGGGAAATAATACTAGTAGTAATGATTATAGATATCCCATTACCTACACCTCTTTCCTGAATCTGCTCTCCTAGCCACATAACAAAAATAGTCCCGCAAGTCAAAGTAAGTATTGTTATCAACTTAAACATCAAGCCGGGATTAGGAACGATAACAATGTTATTAAAACTTGTTGGGTTCTCCAGCCACAAAGATAAAAATAACCCCTGAACCGCGCATAATACAAAAGTAAGATATCTAGTATATTGATTTATCTTCTCGTAACCAGCCTTACCTTCTTTAGCAACTCTTTCCAAGGCTGGCACAACCCCGGTAAGGAGCTGCATGATAATTGATGCTGAGATATAAGGCATAATACCCAAAGAAAAGATGCTTAGACGGGTTAGAGCGCCGCCGGTAAAAAGATTAACCATACCAAAAAGGCCTTGGCCTTGAGTCTTAGCAAGTTTATCAAAAAACTGGGTTAAAGCAAAAGTATCGACTCCGGCAGTAGGGATAAAGCACCCGGCGCGATAGACAATTAATAGCGCCAAGGTTATAAAAATCTTTCGCTTTAATTCCTCTACTTTGAATATGTTGCTTACCGAGCCAAACACTCTATACGCCCTCCAGCAGCTTCAATCAATTCCTTAGCTTTTAGGGAAAATTTGTCAGCCTTGATTACTAATTTTTTAGGGAACTCATTCTCTACAACAGCTAAAACCTTAACCGGCTTCTTCTCGCTTTTAATCAATTTTAGCCTCTTCAAAACCTCAGGATTAATCTCTTTCGCATCTCCCACCCTTCTCTGAATATCTCTCAGGTTAACTATCTGATATTCCACCTTTCGAAAAGAAGTGAAACCTCTTTTGGGAAGTATTCTAGCTATTGGAAGATTACCGCCCCTAAACCCTGCATAAGGAAGTTTTTTTCCTTTACGCTGGCCGGCTCCTTTATGGCCTCGGCCCGAAGTTTTACCTCTACCAGTGCCTGTTCCCCGGCCTAACCTCTTAGGCTTTTTATTTTTCTTGCCTATTTTTCTAATATTAGATAAATCCATTTTTAGCCCTTCATACTCCTTAGTCCTTGAAAAGTAGCTTTAACCACATTTACCGGATTGGTTGAATTCTTTATATTCTTGGTTAAAATGTCTTTTATCCCCGCACACTCACAGACCGCCCTTACCGGGGAACAGGCAATAACACCGGTTCCTTGTGCTGCCGGTTTAAGCAAAATACCGACAGCGCCAAATTTTCCAATGACTCTATGAGGAATAGATGTCCCTTTCTTTTTAATAGAGACTACTTCCCTTTTCGCTTTTTTTATCCCCTTTCTTATAGCATCAGCAACTTCATTAGCTTTACCTAAGGCAAAACCAGCATGAGATTCACCATCCCCTACAACCACTAAAGCTGCAAAACCCAGGTTTTTGCCCCCCTTCGTAACTTTAGTAGTCCGGTTAATGAAAAGGACTTTTTCAATAAGAACTTCTCCTTTTTCCTCTACCTTACTCTTTCCCTTATTATCTTCTTTCAAAACTTTAGTCCTCCTTCTCTTGCTCCTTGGGCCAACTTCTTTACTCTTCCATGATATTTATATCCGCCTCGGTCAAAACAAACACTTTTAATTCCTGCTTTTTGTGCTTTCTCGGAAATTATCTTACCTATCTCTTTAGCTGCTTCCTGATTGGTAGATTTTATCTTCTTCTCCTTAAACTCCCCGCTTAAAGTAGATACACTTGCCATCACCTTCCCAAAAACATCATCAATCACCTGAGCATAAATATGCTTTTTGCTTCTAAAAACCACTAAACGCGGCCGGGACTCTACTCCTCTGACTTTACGAGAAACACTCTTATGCCTTCTCTCTCTTCCTATCTGTTTCATTTTGCTAATGCTTTTCCTAATTTTTTACGTACTTCTTCATTTAAATACCTTATACCTTTACCCTTGTAAGGCTCAGGGGGGCGTATTCTTCTTATTTTTGCGGCAAACTCACCAACTTTTTGCTTATCGCTTCCTTCAACGACGATACGGGTAGCAGCCGGAATAGAAATTTTTAGCCCTGATGGCACATCTATCTCTACTAGATGAGAAAATCCGACATTCAAGGAAATCTTTTTCTCCTTCATCTGCGCTTTATAACCTACACCGATTATCTCCAATTCTTTTTTAAACCCTTTGGCTATGCCCTCCACCATATTCCCGATTAACACCCGCATTGTTCCATGAAGACTTCTTAGCTGCTTAGAATCATTTTCTCTGGTAACTGTCAGAGTATTATCTGTTATCGCCACCTTAATGCCGGCTGGAATAGCCAGCTCTAATTTTTGGTTAGACCCCTCTACACTACAGAGCCCCTTCTCTATCTTGACTTTGATTTCTTTAGGTAATACCAGTAATTGTTTTCCTACTCGCGACATAATTAAATAAATTTAATCTGCATAATCAAGCTCTTGCCGCAAACGATAAGGCCTACCAAACCATTCCCATAATTTCACCACCGATACCTTTTTCTTTGGCCTCTTTATCGGTAACTATTCCTTCTGAGGTAGAGATTAAAGTTAATCCATAACCGCCTAAAGCGATCGGTATACCTTCTCTTTGGGAATACACTCTTCTCCCCGGGGAAGAAACTCTTTTTATCTGACTAATAACACCTTTCTTGTTTTCATATTTCAAATAGACCTTTATCTTTTTAAAGCTCTCTAAATCAACTTCCTTAAAATTATCCAGATAACCCTCTTTTTTTAGAATTTCACAAATCCTTAACAAAGATTTAGAGTAAGGAATGTAAACCTCTTCCTTGTTTGCTCTCAAGCCGTTCCTTATTACCGTAAATGCATCACTAATCACATCTGTTCTACTCATCCTTCTCCTATGTATTATTCAATACTAAATTACCAGCTAGCTTTTTTTACGCCGGGGATCAATCCCTGCCAAGCCAGCTGTCGAAAACAGATTCGGCAAAGCTCAAAATCCCGGATATACCCTCTGGGCCTGCCGCAAAGACGGCATCGGCTTTTGTACCGGGTAGAAAACTTTGGCTTTACTTTTTCCCGTTTCCACTTCTCAATTTTAGCTGTAGTTGCCATTCTACCTCCTAAAAGGAAACCCAAACGCCCTGAGTAGCTCTCTTGCTCCTTCATCACTCTTCGCGCTAGTATTAATACAAACGTTCATCCCTTGAGTTCTACTTACCTTATCAAGATTAACCTCGGGAAAAATGCCTTGTTCCAACAATCCAAAAGCGTAATTCCCTTTCCCATCAAAAGAATTAGGGGAAAATCCTCTAAAATCACGAATCCGAGGCATTGCCACTGTAATCAGACGATCTAAAAATTCATACATCATATTTTTTCGTAAAGTTACGCAACATCCTATAGCCTGCCCCTCTCTTAACTTAAAGTTAGATATTGCTTTGCGGGACCGGCAAATTTTAGCCTTTTGGCCGGTAATCACAGCTAATTCTTTAGCCACAGTTTCTATGATTTTTGAATCGGAACTCGCTGCGCCAACACCCATATTTACTACAATCTTTATTAGGCGCGGAACAGCAAGGTCGTTTTTAAACTGAAGCTTCTCCTTCAACTTAGAAACAATCTCTTCCCGGTACATCGTAAGCAAACGCGGTTTTTGTTTTTCTTTTAAATTGGCCTCTGACATTTCTTACAAATCCTCACTTTACTCTTATCATCAGACACTTTAACTCCAAACCTTACTCCCTTATTGCAATTACCGCAAAATAAAGCCACATTTGAGACGCTAATGGACGAAGGAATCTCTTTTATTCCTCCACTTTCGCTCTCTGAACGGCGCCGAATATGCTTCTTCACTAAATTTACGCCTTCTATAACTACCCGGCGCTTGGGTTTTAAACTAACCCTTAAAATCTTGCCGATTTTCCCCTTGTCTTTACCTGCGATCACGGCCACCTTATCGCCCTTTTTAATTTCTAAACTCATGAATTATATTACCTCCGGAGCTAAAGACAAAATCTTACTAAATTTATCTCTTAACTCTCTGGCTACCGGGCCGAATACTCTTGTCGCCCGAGGATTACTTTGTTTATCAATAATTACACAAGCATTTTTATCAAATTTAATTGCTAACCCATCTTTTCTCTTTATAGTATAGTGCGTTCTTACTACTACCGCTCTAACGACCTCTCCCTTTTTTATCGGAGCATTAGGAGTAGCTACCTTCACACTGGCAGTAATCACATCGCCGATATCAGCGTGATCCTTGTTCTTTCTTCCAATAACGCTGATAAAAGCAACTTTTCTTGCCCCACTATTATCAGCTACATCTAATTTAGTTCGAGAATAAATCATAAGTTAATATTATCTGTCATTTCACAATCTCAAGTAATTTAAAACGTTTATCTTTAGATAAAGGCCGAGACTCAATTATCTTTACCCTGTTTCCGATTTTCGCTTCATTATTTATATCGTGAGCTTTAAACTTTTTCTTTTTTACCAACGACCGTTTATATAACTGATGCGAAACTTTCATCTTCACTAAGACTGTAATAGTTTTATCACTCTTATCAGAAGTAACTATACCTTCCAAAATCTTACCTTTTCTCACTATCAGCTCCTCGTTTTTCATTTAAAACCGTTAGAATGCGGGCAATATCTTTTTTTACCTGCTTAAAAAGATGTGGTTTTTCTACGCCGCTCCTGCGCTTAAATTGTAATTCCATAAGCTGTTTATTCAAATCTTCCAGCTTCACCTCTAATTCTTGTTCGGATGATTCTCGTAATTCTTTAATTTCCATCTTATCAATTCCTGATTAAAGATTATCCGCTATTCCTACCTTTTTCTGGTTACAAACATAGTCTTAAAAGGCAATTTATAAGCAATCAACCGGAAAGATGCCCGAGCATAATCTTCAGGAACTCCTCCCAACTCAAAAAGAACTCTCCCTCTTCTTATAACCGCCACCCAATTTTCAACTTCGCCCTTACCCTTCCCTTGCCGGGACTCAGCCGGTTTCTTAGTTATCGGTTTATCGGGAAAAATTCTTATCCAAAGCTTACCCCCTCTGCGCAAGCGGCGGGTAAGAATAATCCTTGCGGTTTCAATCACGGTATTCTTAAGCCATCCAACGCCTAAAGCCTTTATCCCATACTCACCAAAACAAACAGTAGATCCGGCAACAGCAAGGCCTTTACGTCTTCCGCGCTGGGTCTTTCTATATTTTACTCTTTTAGGAATAAGCATAATAAAAAGTTTTAAGTTTTAAGTTACAAGTTGTAAGTTATAAGTTTTTATCTTTTGTTTCTCGAATCTCATAACTTATAACTTATTACTTACGACTTATGACTATTTTGTTCTTCTTCTCTAATCAAATAATGTCCTAATCTTTTTTCACCCTTATAAATCCATACCTTAATGCCAATTGTTCCATAGGTAGTCTTAGCAATATAAAAACCATAATCTATATCAGCCCGAAATGTTTGCAAGGGTACCTTACCATACTTGTAAGACTCCTTACGGGCAATCTCCACTCCGCCCAGACGGCCTGAACACTTTAACTTTATCCCTTCTCCACCTGCGGAAATTGCCTGTTGTATTGCCTTTTTCATCGCTCGTCTAAAATTTACCCGCCGAATGAGCTGAAAACCAATCATCTCAGCTACCAACTGCGCATCCAGCGCCGGCTCGGTAATCTCCTCTACGTCAATAATAATTTCTTTCTTAGTCAATCTCCTTAACTCTGCCTTTACCCGCTCAATATCTTGGCCACGCCTGCCAATAATAACTCCCGGACGGGAAGTTCGTATCTTAACCCTTATAATCCCTGAAGATACCCTCTCTATGACTACTGTTGACACTGAACCTTTATAATAACTCTTCTTTATATGCTCTCTTATGCGTACGTCCTCTTCCAAAAACGAAGCAAACTCTCTTCTCTTAGGAGTAAACCACTTTGAAAGCCAATCTTTACCAAACCCGATCCTTAAAATATAAGGGTGAACTTTTTGTCCCATAATTTTACCTTGTCTTTGCCCTACCAGAAACCTTGTTCTTTTTTTCTCCTGATCCGGTACTTCTAACAGGGTTTACTCCTTTAATTAATTTTTCTGAGCTTCCCAGCTCTATTAAAATATGTGATGTACGCTTACGAATCGTCGTTGCCCGGCCAAAAGAAGCCGCCCGATATCTTTTTAAAACCGGGCCAGGATTAGCTATAATCTTGGAAATAAATAATTTATCCTCCCGATACCCCTTGTTCTTAGCATTAGCCATAGCTGATTTTAAAACCTTGCTTAAATAATAAGCACCCTTTTTATTAACCATCGCCAATTCAGAAATTGCCATTATCACCTTTTTATTCCTCACTAAAGCCATAACCGGCCGAACTTTTGTGGGAGAAATCCGAATATATTTTGCTTCTGCTCTAGTTATCATATTTTTTAATCCTTAGTATTTAGTCGTTAGTATTTAGTGTCAAATACTATTCACTAACGACTATTCACTAGATTATTTTTTCGCTATTGCTTTCTTTGCCTTTATTCCCCCATGCTGCCTAAATACCCTGGTAGGTGCAAACTCACCTAAGCGATACCCAACCATAGACTCGGTTATAAAAACCGGGGTATGCTTTTTACCATTATGTACAGCAAAAGTAAGGCCAACAAATTCCGGATCAATCATTGAACTGCGCGACCAAGTTTTTATGGCTTTCCGGCTCCCGGACTCTTTTGCCAGATGAGCTTTTTTTAACAACTTAGGATCGATAAAAGGACCTTTCTTCAGTGAACGGCTCATTTCTTTGATTTCCTTTTTTTGACTCTTCTCTTAATAATATATTTACTACTTCTCTTACGAGGGTTTCTGGTTTTTGCACCCTTAGTGGGCTTTCCCCAAGGAGTAACCGGATGAGGATTACCCTGGCCGGCCTTACCTTCACCACCGCCATGAGGGTGATCAACAGGATTCATAGCCACCCCTCTTACCTTAGGGCGCCGGCCCAACCACCGCATCTTACCGGCTTTACCGTGCCGGAATGAAGAGTGTTCTATCAATCCCATCTGTCCGATTGTAGCCCTGCAATCAACCTTTAAAAGGCGAATTTCACCGGAAGGCATCTTCAATTGAGCAAACCCTTTTTCTTTAGCCATAAGCTGAGCCCAACTACCGGCGCTTCTAACTAATATTCCCCCCTTATCCGGTTCCAACTCTAAATTATGGATTACAGTTCCCATCGGCATATGTTTTAACTTCATACAATTACCAGGTTTAATATCTACCTGAGTATCACTTGCACTTATTACTTTATCACCAACCTTTAATTTATCCGGCCAGATAATATACCTTAATTCCGCATCAGGATATTTTACCAAAGCAATACGCGCACTGCGGTTAGGATCGTATTCAATAGCTATAACTTCAGCGAAACTATCAAATTTATCTCTCTTGAAATCTATAGCCCGATACTTTCGTTTATTCCCGCCGCCACGCCGCCTACTCGTTATCCTGCCGCGATTATTTCTTCCACCGCTTTTCTTTAAACTGGTAGTTAGAGACTTCTCGGGGCGGCTCTTGGTAATTTCAGAAAAATCCGAGATTACCTTAAACCTCATCGATGGCGTTATTGGCCTAAACTTTTTTACTCCCATAACTTAAGTAATTTTAATTTCAGACCCTTCTTTTAAAGTAACTATAGCTTTTTTCCAGGAAACCGTTTTGCCGGCTTGGTTAGATCTAAGCCGCTTGGTCTTACCCTTAACTATCATCACTGAGGTCCTTACTACCTTTACTTTGTATATCTTTTCTATCGCCCGCTTTATTTCAACTTTATTAGCTTGTTTGTCAACTCTGAAAGTATACTTTCGATAAACAGAATTCTGAGCCGTTTTCTCGGTGACTAAAGGTGACTTAATAATAGAATAAATACTCTTTACGACAGGCATTTCTTAACCCTTTTTTCTATTTCTCGTAAGGCATCCTTAGTTAAAACCAGCCGCTTACAATCAATCACTTCTGTAGTATGGACATCACTTGCTTTTGCCAATAATACCTTTTTTATGTTACGGGCCGCTAATTTAAGATTAGGCTCCAGCTTCCCTACCACCAACCTTATCTTCACTCCCTCTAATTTCAAATTTTTAACAATTTGACAAAATTCTTTTGTTTTATGCGAGTCAACTTTCGTATCGCTAAGAATCAAAATCTCTTGATCCCGGAATTTAGCGTTAAGCGCGCTCTTCAAAGCTAAAATCCTCATCTTCTGAGGTAAATTTCGATAGTAAGAACGCGGCTTAGGCCCAAAAGTAACACCGCCTCCACGCCAAATCGGAGACCGCGATGAACCGACTCTTGCCCGTCCAGTACCCTTTTGCCGCCAAGGCTTTCTTCCACCACCAGAGACATCACCCCTGGTCTTGCTGGAAGCTAAACCCTTTCTTTGATTACCCAAATAAATAACTACTGCTTGACGTATAAGAGCTTCTTGAATCTTACCGTCAAAAACACATTTTTCTAATTTTACCCGCTCGACTTCTTTACCTTGAGCGTTCAAAACCGGTAAGCTCAAATCATCCGGCTTTGTTGCAACGGCCTTTTTTCTTACCTTTACTTTGCTAACTCTTTTAACCGTCTTTTTTTTGCTGATTGTACTAGCTTTCATTCTTACTTACCTAATTATTAATTTAATTAGCAATTACTTATTTTCTTCAGTCGAACGATTGCCCCTCTGGCTCCCGGAATATTTCCCTGAAGAAAAATAAGATCCTTATCCTTGTCTACCTTTATAACTTTTAGATTCTTAACCGTGCGAAAACTATTACCCATGTGCCCGGGCATATTAAGGCCTTTTATTATCCTTGAAGGATAAGCTGAGGCTCCGGCTGACCCCAAACGACGATGCATAGTGTGGCCATGAGAACTAGGTTGTCCACTCCACCCGTGCCTTTTCATTCCTCCGGCAAAACCCCTTCCCTTAGTCTTTGCCCGAACATCTACTTTTTCTCCAGCTGTAAAAAGCTCTACGCCTATTTGACGAGAATCAACCGACGCTTTATCATCCCCCAACCCTGGATCAGTGCCTCCGGCCATACCTACTTCTCTAATAAGCTTGTAAGGGTTGACTCCTACTTTATCAAAAAAACCTTTTACCGGCCGTTTTACTCTGTCTATTCTCTTCTCATTAACCTTAAAACAACCAATCTTTGCCTTTGTCTGAGTTGGGTACTCCACAACCCCTAAGACATAAACCGGTTCTATCTCAATCAAGGTTGTAGGTATAAGATTACCTTGATCATCAAAAACCTGAGTCATCCCAATTTTTTTTCCGTAAATTTCTTTAATCATCTTTTAGTCGTTAGTATCTAATCGTTAGTATCTAATCGTTAGTATCTAGTACTAAATACTGACGACTATTCACCAACGACCAATCAAACCTCTTGCTTAATTTCTACGCTAACACCGGCGGGCAAATTCAGCTTTCTTAAAGCATCTATTGTCTTTGATGTCGGCTTATCCAAATCAATAATCCTTTTATGGATTGCCAACATAAACTGCTCGCGTGACTGCTTATCAATGTTAGTGGAACGATTAACCGTATAAATTTTCTTCTTTGTAGGCATAGGCATAGGGCCATTAACTTTTGCTCCGGTTCTCAACGCTACCTCAGCTATCTCTTGAGCAGACTGGTCTAAAATCCGATGATCAAACGCCTTCAGTTTTATTCTTAATTTAAGCATGTTCAAAAAAATTACTTTAATTATTCAATAATCTCTGTAACTACTCCTGCCCCTACTGTTCTTCCGCCTTCACGAATAGCAAACCTCAATTCTTTCTCTGCGGCTACCGGCTGGATTAATGTGATTTCTAAGATCACGTTATCACCGGGCATAACCATCTCTACCCCTTGAGGTAGCTGACATGTTCCAGTAACATCAGTAGTCCTGAAATAGAATTGCGGCCTGTACCCTCCAAAAAAAGGAGTATGCCGTCCGCCTTCTTCTTTCTTTAAAGAGTATACCTGGGCTTTAAACTTAGTGTGAGGAGTAATCGAGCCAATCTTGGCCATAACCATCCCTCTCTCTACATCTTTCTTTTCTACTCCTCTTAAAAGCAAACCGACATTATCGCCAGCTTGGCCTTCATCAAGAAGCTTTCTAAACATCTCAACCCCAGTAACTACTGTCTTTCTAGTTTCAGTATGAATTCCTACCAACTCTACCTCTTCGCCGACCTTAACCTTTCCTCTCTCAATTCTTCCGGTCGCTACTGTTCCCCGTCCCGAAATTGAGAAAACATCTTCTACAGCCATAAGAAAAGGCTTATCAATATCTCTTTTTGGTGTAGGAATATATTCATCCACAGCTTTCATTAAATCAAAAATCGGCTTACAATTCGCGCATTCCTCTTTACCACATCCACATTCCATTGCTTTTAAGGCCGAACCTTTAACAATCGGAATGTCTTTGCCGGGAAATTCATACTTAGTAAGCAAATCCCTAACTTCCTCTTCTACCAATTCCACTAACTCAGCATCTTCCATCTGGTCAATCTTGTTGATAAACACAACAATTGCCGGAACGTTTACCTGACGGGCCAAAAGAATATGCTCTCTTGTTTGAGGCATTGGGCCATCAGTAGCAGCCACGACTAAAATCGCTCCATCCATTTGGGCCGCTCCGGTAATCATATTCTTAATGTAATCAGCGTGGCCCGGACAGTCAATATGAGCATAGTGACGCGCATCAGTTTCATACTCAACATGAGCAATATTGATAGTTACTCCCCGCTCTTTCTCTTCCGGCGCCTTATCAATGTCTTCAAACTTAAGCGCCTTAGCCTTACCACTAGTTGCTAAAACCCCGGTAATCGCTGAGGTAAGTGTTGTCTTACCATGGTCAACGTGACCAATAGTACCGATGTTAAGATGAGGTTTTGTCCTTATAAACTTTTCTTTTCCCATGCTACACCTCCTTCTCCAATTAAATTCCTAGTATTCTTGTTAATAGTTCCTCGGGAACCTTCTCGTAATATGAAGGCTCTATTGTATAGGACGCTCTCCCTTGTGTCAAGCTTCTCAAAGCATCTGCGTAGTTAAAAATTTCAGACAAAGGTACATTTGCTCTGGCCATACGAAGATTTTTTTTCTCCCGAATAGCTGAAATCTTTGCCCGCCGGGAATTCAAATCTCCGATTACCTGGCTAACATACTCAGCAGGCGTAACTACTTCTAAATCCATTATCGGTTCCAATACAACAGACCTTGCTTTCCGCAGTCCCTCTTTAACCGCCATCTCTCCAGCAACTTTAAAAGCTAACTCTGAAGAATCAACATCGTGATAGGATCCATCGATTAAAGTTACCTTTATATCAACCACAGGATACCCCCCTAAAATGCCGCTCTCGGCAGCTTCACTAACTCCTCCCTTAACCGCAGGAATATATTCCTTAGGGATAGCTCCTGATTTTATTTTGTTTTCAAAAATAATACCTTTGCCCTTTTCCATTGGCTCCATGAGTAATACTACGTGCCCATATTGGCCCCGGCCCCCGGTCTGTTGAATAAACTTACCTACAGCTTCGACCTTACGAGTAATTGTTTCTTTATAGGCAACCTGGGGTTTACCAACTCTAGCAGTCACATTAAATTCTCGCATCAACCTGTCAACCATAATTTCAAGATGTAATTGCCCCATACCGGAAATTATATTCTGCCCGGTCTCCCGATTATAAACCACTTTAAAGGACGGATCCTCGTCAGAAAGCTTACGCAGGCCTCCAAAGAGTTTTTCTTGATCAGCTTTTGTCTTAGGCTCAATGGCTAAAGAAACAACCGGTTCAGGAAATTTTATCGCTTCCATTAGAAAAGGATGCCGGCCATCACAAAGAGTGTCACCGGTAACTGTCTCTTTTAAACCAACCAGACAGACAATATCACCGGCTTTTGCTTCCGTAACCATCTCTTGTTTATTAGCGTGCATTCTTAAAATTTTTATAACTTTTTCTTTAACTTTCTTGGTGGCATTATATATTTGAGATGAAGTAGAAATCGTTCCTGAGTATATCCTGACATAAAACAATTTTCCCATAAAGGAGTCGGTAGAAACCTTAAAGCATAAAGCACAAAAAGGTGAATTCTCGCTAACCTTAATCGCTTTTTCCTCGTTTTTGTCCGCTTCTACTCCAACCACCTCTCCGGCATCCAGCGGCGAAGGAAGATAAGCG
This sequence comes from Methanosarcinales archaeon, assembly GCA_048634245.1. Taxonomy (GTDB): domain Bacteria; phylum Omnitrophota; class Gorgyraeia; order Duberdicusellales; family 4484-171; genus Susulua. The sequence goes on from JAIWAR010000016.1 coordinate 18,834, forward strand.
CCTACGGCATCAAGAAGCTGCTGAACCCCCTTATTTTTTAAGGCTGAACCGCAAAGAATCGGAACAAATTTATTCTTAAGAACATATTTTCTTATCGTATCTTTGATCTCAAAACTACTTATCTTATCGCCATTAATTACCTTATGCATAAATTCATCATCTAGTTCGGCTAATTTTTCAATAAGTTTTTCTCTATATTTTATTGAAGATTCTTTCATTTCCTGAGGAATGTCTTCAGTAATAACCTCTTCGCCCAACTCTCCTTTATAATATATAGCTTTCTCTTCAATCAAATCTACCACCCCTAAGAACCTATCGTCTTTATAAATAGGTATTTGAACGACGGCCATAGCAATTTGAAGTTTTTCTTCCATATCTTTAAATACGCCAAAAAAATCAGCCCCGACTCTATCCAGCTTATTAATAAAAGCAATACGGGAAATATGGTAATTATCAGCTTGGTGCCAAACGGTTTCCGACTGGGGTTCTACACCGCTTACTCCGCAAAAAATAACCACTACTCCGTCTAAGATTTTTAACGACCTCTCTACCTCTACGGTAAAATCTATATGCCCGGGCGTATCGATTATATTAATCTGCTTATCACCCCACTGACAATAAGTAGCGGCTGAGGTAATAGTGATGCCTCTTTCTTTTTCTTGGGCCATCCAATCGGTAGTTGTTGTCCCTTCATGGACCTCGCCAACCTTATATGTTCTGCCGGTATAAAACAATATCCTTTCGGTAGTCGTAGTTTTGCCGGCATCAATATGGGCAATAAAACCGATATTTCTTATTAGGCCTAATCTTTTATCCATAGTTACTTCAGTTATACTATTCACTTGCGCTAATACCTAAAATGAGCAAATGCCCGGTTAGCTTCTGCCATTTTATGAGTATCTTCTTTCTTCTTAATTACCGTACCTTCAAACTTAAAAGCAGAAATAATTTCTTCAGCTAATTTTATTTTCATCGGCTTACCTTTTTTCTTTAAAGCCGAATCTTTTATCCAGCGTATAGCCATAGAAGTCCCTCTATCTTTATTTACCTCTAAAGGAACTTGGTAAGTTGCTCCGCCAATCCTCCTGGGTTTAACAGCCATTCGCGGACGAGCATTATCCAAAGCGGTAAAAAAAGCTTTCAAAGGTTCTTCTTTCAAACGTTCAGCAACAATATCAAAAGCACCGTAAATAATCTTACGGGCGATACTCTTTTTGCCGTCACGCATAATAATATTAACAAAATTCCCCACTACCTGAGAATTATATTTCGGGTCTTCTTTTATCTCTCTTTTAGGCGCTCTTCTTCTTCTCATATCTCCTTCCTTTTATTTGCTAACCTTGACTAAAGCCCGGCTTTAATCAAATCAGGATTTAGGCCTTTTAGCCCCATATTTGGAACGTGATCTTTTTCTCTTTTGTACTCCCTGACAATCAAGGGTACCTCTTACAATATGATACCTTACCCCGGGAAGATCTTTCACCCTTCCGCCTCTTACCAAAGCTATGGAATGCTCCTGCAAATTATGCCCCTCACCGGGGATATAAGCTGTAACTTCCTGGCCGTTGGTTAACCTTATCCTGGCTATTTTTCGCAAAGCAGAATTAGGTTTTTTAGGGGTCATTGTCTTTACCTGAATGCACACCCCTCTTCTTTGAGGACAATTGCCTAAAGCCGGAGATTTTCCTTTCTTCTTCTTAAGCACACGTGCTTTTCTTATTAACTGAATTATTGTTGGCATTTTTCCACCTCAATTTCTCTATATCTTTTTAGGCCGGTTCCAGCAGGAATAAGATGTCCTACAATCACATTCTCCTTTAACCCCTGCAACATATCACTTTTACCAGCAGTAGCGGCATCAGTTAAAATTCGGGTAGTTTCCTGAAAACTTGCCGCCGAGATAAAACTCTTCGTGCTCAAAGAAGCTTTAGTAATACCCAAAAGCAAAGGTGATGCTGTCGCCGGTTTACCGCCCTTTTTAATAATTTTCTCATTCTCACGGCGAAAATCCCATTTATCCACCCCTTCTCCGGGTAAAAATTCACTATCTCCGGGGTCATCAACCTTTACCTTCTTAAGCATTTCACGAATAATAACCTCAATGTGCTTATCATTTATCCTTACTCCCTGTAAACGATAAATTTCTTGTACTTCATTAACCAGATGTTCCTGTAATACTTTATCTCCGCAAACCCTTAAAATATCCTGCAGAACTACCGGGCCTTCAATTAATTGCTGTCCGGCAACAACCTGGTCACCACGATAGACTATTGGATGAGCACCGGTGGGAATAGTATACTCCCGCTTCATGCCGGTAGGGCTACGAACAATAATATTTCGTTCTCCGCTGATCTCGGCAAATTCAATAAATCCGTCTATTTCACTTATAATCGCCGGATTTTTTGGCCTACGGGCCTCAAACAACTCAGCCACCCGCGGTAAGCCTCCGGTAATATCTTTTGTCTTTGCCACTAAGCGCGGAGTCTTGGCAATTACATCACCTGCCTCAACCTCATCTCCTTCGTCAATCATTATATGAGCACCTGTAGGTAAAGGGTAAAAACCAAGCACCTCGTCTTTCTCAGAAAGAGTGAGAATCTGCGGATGGTAATCACTTTTAAAATCAATAACCACCCTTTCCTTTCTGCCGGTAGTAGCATTCAACTCTTCCTGAATGGTAACCTTATCTATAATATCTTCATATTTAACCTTACCGCCCAACTCTGCTAAAATTGGTGAAGAATAAGGGTCCCATCTTACAAATATTTTTTCCTTTTCTACCTCCCCATTCTCAGGAATAGAAATTGATGCTCCTTGAGGTATAGGGTTTCTCTGCAACTCAATCCCTTTGCTGTCATTGATACTTATCATTCCATTCCTGTTAAGAACTACAAAATGCCTTCCCTTAGGAACAATCCGGAGGTTATGGTATTTGACCATACCCTTTTCTCTTGATTTTATAAAAGATCTTTCCGCTACCCGGGAAGCCGTACCTCCAATATGGAAAGTTCTCATAGTAAGCTGGGTGCCGGGCTCACCAATAGACTGGGCAGCAATAACCCCTACAGCTTCACCTATTTCTACCAGTTTTTTCGAAGCCAGATTTTTCCCGTAACACTTAACACAAACTCCCCGCTCTGACTCACAAGTTAAAACACTTCTTATTCTTATTTTCTCCAATCCTAAACGCCCTATTCTTTGAGCAACTTCTTCAGTAATCGCCTCAGAAGCCTTAACAATTGTCTTATCACTTACTAAATCAACAATATTATCTAAAGCAACTCTTCCAATTATCCGCTCCTTTAACGAGACAACAACATCTTCGCCTTCAACAATCTCTGAAACTGTTATTCCGTTTACCGTACCGCAATCATCTTCAATAATAATAACTTCCTGAGCTACATCTACAAGGCGGCGGGTAAGATAACCGGCATCAGCAGTTTTTAAAGCTGTATCAGCCAATCCCTTTCTTGCACCGTGAGTAGAAATAAAAAACTCCAATACAGTTAACCCCTCTTTAAAATTAGAGATGATTGGTATTTCAATAATCTCACCGGAAGGTTTAGCCATAAGCCCTCTCATCCCGGCTAATTGCCTTACCTGTAGTTTTGAACCTCTGGCTCCGGAATCCGCCATCATAAAAATAGGGTTATCCTTAGACATGTTCTTAAAAACAAAATCTGATACTTTGTCGGTAGTTCTTGTCCAAACATCAATAATCTTATTATGTCTTTCCCTTTCAGTGATAATTCCTTTTCGATATTGATCCTCCACCTTACTCAACTCATTATTGGCCTCATCAATACATTCTTGCTTTTGCTCCGGTATCTTTAAATCATCCACGGCAATGCTTATACCCCCTAAAGTAGCATACTCAAATCCCAAATCTTTTATGCTATCTAAGAGTTTAATGACCGCTGTGTGGCCAAACTGCTTATAACATTCACTAATGATCTCTGAAACACTCCGCTTATCCAAAGCATCATTGACAAATCGAAAACCTTTGGGCAAGATTTGGTTAAAAATAACTCTTCCGGTAGTAGTTTCAACTATTCTCATCCGGCCGCCTTCTTTCTCTGGAGTAGCTTCACCCTGAGAAGATATTCTTAATTTAATCTTGGCATGAAGGTCTACCTCTTCATCCTGATAAGCAGTAATTACTTCTTCGGAATTAGAGAATGTAATACCTTCGCCCTTAGCTTTGTCTTTAGCTATCGTAATATAACGGCAGCCGATAATCATATCCTGGCTGGGCGCAATAACCGGACGGCCGTCAGAGGGAGAAAAAATATTATTTACTGAAAGCATCAAAACTCTAGCCTCAGCCTGAGCCTCTAAAGACAGAGGAAGATGAACTGCCATCTGGTCACCGTCAAAGTCGGCATTAAAGGCGGCACAGACAAGAGGATGCAGTTTAATCGCTTTTCCCTCAACTAAAACCGGATAAAAAGCTTGAATACTTAAACGATGCAAAGTGGGGGCACGATTAAGTAAAACCGGATGCCCTTTAATCACATCTTCAAGAATATCCCAAACTTCAATCCTTGCACGTTCAACCATTCTTCGTGCACCCTTTATCGTATGCACAAAACCTTTTTCCCGTAATTTTTTTATAATAAAAGGCTCGACCAATTCTA
>JAIWAR010000017.1:0-21987 GCA_048634245.1 Methanosarcinales archaeon
TGGTGTTTCTGTATCCCAGATTTTTTAAAATATTAATTAAGTAATCATATTCTTTTTCTATAGGAATAACAAAATCAATATCCTTAGTTGAATCTTTTACTCCTATTAAAGTTAATGCTGTCCCCCCACAAGCTATTAGATGAACTTTTCTCTTTAGGAAGCTGTTCCACATACTCATATTTCCTAGCAACCCCACTTTATTTAATCTATATTCCATAAGACAATTTGTACTTATATATACAATGAATTGTACATTTTAATACACTTTATTGCATTATTTTGTACAATTCAAGTATACAACATATATAGAAATTTGTCAAGGCTATCACGAGACCGGAGACCGGGGCACATCCTATTTGAATTTCCCTTACCAGGCTTATCTTTTTTTGGTAATTTTCCTTTTTTTACGTAGAATTTTTCCTTTTTTTTATAAAAAATCGTTTACCAGCTTTACTTTTTTAAATGGGATGTGTCCCGATTTACGCGATTTACGATTTAACATGATTTTACCGGCTCCCGCTAAGGTTGTTCTTCGTAAATAGCTTTTATTGAGTCGTCCAGTCTTCTCTGAATAATTCTTTCTATAAAATCGGGAATGGCTTTGCGAATTTTTCTTTTAAATTCTGAATTCAGCCATTGAAAATTCATGGTGTTGCGTAAACCGGAAAGCCGGAAATCAAAAGGTATTAAACGAACATCTTTATTAATCATTTTAAGCAAAGCTTTAAATCTAGGTGATGTTAAAAGAAGCTTTCGAGACATGGCCAAAGAAAGCCGGCTAAATACCAAATCATTTTCATGAAGCTTGAAATACCCTCCTAAGGTTACCTCCGGAGATTCCAAATTAATGTTGTTTAAACCGGAAACATTGTTGTTTACTAAAAAATCTGCCGATAATTTATCAAAATCAACTTTTTTCAGCTGTGGTATATTAAAAAAATCAGCAAGCCAGCTAAAAAATTGGATATTATCTAAATATCCTTTACTTACGCTCATCTTCCCTTGCCAATTTGAATCCGGATAATTTTTGTACTGAATTTGGTAAGAAGATTTGCCATAAATTTTAGAAAAATAATCTACTGTAGAGCTAAGTTTATTAGCGCTTATATCCTTAATTTTTATATTAAAAAGACATCTAAACGGCGTCTTGGTTGTATCAACCCAGCCATCCCCTTCCAGATAACCATCATATATTTTTGATTTAAACTTAAAAAAATTGGTTTTTTTGCTTTTGGGTTCAGGTAAAATAACAAAATCTTCTAAAAAAAGTTTATGCGTAGTGTCATGCGTACGATAAAAAATCTCTGCTGCTTCAGAAACTATCTTTGTCTGTGATTGGCCGATATAAGAAAAATCTAAATTAGTAAATTTACATTCTAATTTTTGCGATACTTTTCCGTTTTTTCTGTTTTTCGCGAAATCGAAGATTACCTGCCCGTTAAAGCCTGTTTGTTTAAAGGCTCCCTCTACTTCTGCATCAAATAATTCATAATTTTTCAGCCTCTCTTCTTCTGATTTTCCCGGAAAAGATGTCAATTTTAACTTTAAGAAAGGCTCTTTCGAAAACAAAAATGCGGCGTTTACCTCAAAAGGTATATTTTTTATTGAAAAAGTTAAGGGAGAAATTTGGATACCACCGGGAATTAAACTCAGCCTGTATTGCAAATCATATATATATAAATCATAGGGAGATATTTCTTCGTGAGACCGAAAAACATTCCTTATACGGAAAATAACTTTTCTTATTCTATCTGACATTCCGGGCTGGCGGCTATATGAAGTATCTTCTTTAAAAAAATTTATCACCGCTAAAGTTCCGTTAATCGTAAGTATATTTTTCTCTAAGTTTCCCCATAATTTTGAATAAAATTTTTTACTTTTAAGTTCTAATCTTTCTATGGTAAACTTCCCCAAGAAAGACTCCCTGGCAAAAGATGCTAACTTATGTTTTGTTTTAGAATCACTTATCCGGCCATCGTCTGTTTCCTTTTCTTTAGAATAACTTTCTGGCAAATTTGGTTTATCATTGTCAAAATGGCCTTTTAATTTATAATTAATAGGTTTCGTCACAAACCTAAAATCTGTTTCTTCACCGCCTTTTATTAAAAAAGTACTTAAATTTAAAGAGCCTTTACTTACCACTAAATTATTTTTTATGCTAAAAACACTATTAAAAACTATACCGGCCTTTTTAGCGTCTTGAGATAAAATTATTAAAGCATCTTTAACTTTTATGTTCAAAAATTCTATTTTTGGCGCCTCCACAACAAACGGTATTATTTTTTCCGGACTTTTTCTTAAAAACTCCGCGCATTCAAAGTAATTTATAACCGGCTTTTTTAGACCCGCCGCTGTAACAGAAAATTTTCTTTTCTTTATGCAATCTTTCAAGGAAAAATTCAGCTTTATTTTTTTTATGGAAACTAGCCTGTTTGGTCCTTCGGGCTCACCTTGAGAAATAAAAGCATCCTTTATGATAATAAAATTAGGCGGGAAATATTTCAGGCTTCCTATAACTACCTTGCAATCAAAATGCCGGCTTAAATTTTCCTCTATCTCTGTCTTAAACCCTGCTAAAAAGGAATTAACAAAAAATAAACCTGCGATTATCGAGAGAACGACACAAAGAGTAATTAGGGAAGCTTTAATATAGCACTTTGATAAATAGTTCTTCATCTCTATAAATTTCCACTTTATCTATAAAATAAATAGCTTTATAGGAAAAAATTGATTCGAAAATATGTTCTTTAAAATCACTGAATACAAGGCTGAGCTGGCGGTTAGTAACAATTTCTTTTTTAATGCTTTTTGCTAAATCTTTTTTTCCGTCTTTGCGCGCAAATTCCAAGCAATAGGCTAAAATGAAAATTTTAGCTTCAGATTGAGGATCATCCTCAATAATTCGGGTAAAAGTTTCATAGGCATCTTTGTAAGCAAAAAGCAAATAATAACATTCTCCTAAGCCAAATAAAGCTTTTTCGGTAAATTGCGATTTAGGAAAATTTTCTAATAGCTGGTAGAAACTCATAAAAGCAAAGGCTACATTGCCGGAGCGCGCGGATTTAATCCCTTTTCGATACAGGCTTACGTCTTCCTGAGGATAAGCTAAAAACGAAATCAGCATAAAACTAAACACAATAAATGTTTTTTTCATTTAAAAACCATTTCTTTTTTAGGTTGTCTTTAAATTCCGCTATATTACCAGCAGTTCTCTTTAAGCCACTTATCAGCCGTATCAATCGCTTTCCAGGTATTACTAGCGTCCTCGACTATCCCCTTGCTAAATCCGCATACGGGCGCGACTACTATCGTCTTTACTCCGGCGCCAAATCCTTTAGCTGTTCTCGTAATTGTCTGGCAGCCGCTTACGCTGATAATAAAGCTAAGAAAGAATAATCCTAAAATCACCTTAAGCATTAGTACCCCCTTGTTTCCAATAATCAATTAATCTATCCAGCCTCCGGGAAATTTTATCCTTACCCAAAACTTCCATTGTTTCGAATAGTCCCGGCCCAACTCTTTTTCCGGTTAAGGCAACGCGGACAGGATGAACCAAATCCCGCACTTTCAATCCTAAATCTTCAACCGCCGCCCTAAAGTTTTTCTCAATCACCTCTTTGCTAAAATCTTCGATTGAGCTTAACTTTTCCGCCAAACCCCGGACTTCTTTTGATAAATCCTTTTTTAGAATATCTTTTGTATCCTCACTATAAGTAAAATCATCATAAAAGCAAAATCTGGCCCAGTCGATTAAATCCGCTAGCTTAAAAATTCTTCCCTGAAAAAGGCCGGCTACCTTTTCTAAGTAATCTCTTCCTGTATCAGGGGGAAGAAAATCTTTATCGGCCAAAAAGTCTTGAATCAAATCGGTAAGCTCTCCTGTGTCTGAGCTCTTTATATATTCGGTATTCACCCAATTTAACTTATCCAGAGAAAAAACCGCGCCGGTTTTATTAACATTTTTCATTTCAAAAATGTCTTTTGCCTCGTCTAAAGAAATTATCTCCCGGTTATTCCCCGGTGACCAGCCTAAAAGCAAAAGATAATTGGAAATTGCTTTGGATAAATAACCCATTTCCTTATATTCCCGTATAGATGTGGCTCCAAATCTTTTGGAAAGCCTTCCTCCCCCCGGAGATAAAATTAAAGGAAGATGAGCAAATTGAGGCACGCTAAAACCCAGGGCTTCATACATTAAAATCTGCTTAGGAGTGTTTGATATGTGATCTTCCCCTCTTACCACACAACTTATCTGCATTAAGGCATCATCTACGCAACAGCTAAAATTATAAGCCGGTGAATTATCACTTTTTATAATTACTTCTTCACTTTTAGGTAATTCGGTAAAAACAATTTTTCCCCGGATTATATCATCTATTTCTACGCGCTGAAAATCATACTTAAAGAATACCGCTCCCTCTTTTTGATAAGCCTTGCCCTGTTTGACTAATTTTTTCGCGTACTCACGATAAATATCAAATCGCTGAGATTGATAGTGGATTTCATCCCAATCCATACCAAGCCACTTTATGCTCTCCAATATCTCATCTAAATATTCTTTCTTCGAACGCTCCAGATCAGTATCTTCAATCCTCAAGATAAACTTACCTCCGGAATGTTTAGCGTAAAGCCAGTTAAACATGCAGGTACGCGCTCCGCCAACATGTAAAAATCCCGTAGGGGAAGGGGCAAATCTTACTTTTAACATCTAACACCTCTTTTTTCACCAAACAGTAAAGCCTCTCCCCTATTTAATGCTTCCAGGTTCTGGCTCAATATATCTTTACGTTTAAATATTGTTTTTATAATCTTAACCAGGGTTTCTTTTCTAAAGGTGTCCGGCTTTAAAAAGGCTAACGCGCCCAAGGCAACAACATTTGCTACCTTTATATTCCCGCAATCAAGAGCTACCTTATTTAGGGGCAGTCTAACCTCTTTAGCGCTGTTAAGTGAAGAATTACCTCTGATAAGATCGGAATTAAGAATAAGGGGATTGGCTTGTTTAAGTTTGTTTTTGAACTTATCTAAAGACGGCTGATTAAAAATCATAGCTATATTTGGATAATCTATAAAAGGCGAGGCTATCGGTGAATCGGAAATTTTTACAAAACAATGAGCAGTGCCCCCCCGCATTTCAGCACCGTAAGAAGGAAACCAGGTTGTATATTTGCCTTGGTTTAAAGCGGCTTTGGCCAAAACCTTGCCTAAACTCAATAAGCCCTGGCCGCCAAACCCGGAAATTAAAATCTTTGTTACCCCTTTCATGCTTTATCCTTTATTATCCCCAAGGGAAATTCCTCTACCATCTCCTCATCTATCCATCTCATTGCCTCAGGCGGCGGCTTTTTCCAAACTGTAGGGCAGGGGCTTAGGACCTCTACCAGAGAAAAACCTTTCTTTTCTATTTGATTGGTAAATGCCTTCTTTATGTATTGATAAGTCTGTTTAACCCCCTGGGGTTTGCTTACTGAAGAACGAACAACAAAATTTACTCCCTTTAAACCTGCCAGCATCTCACTTATCTTTAGAGGCCAACCTTCGCCAAAAGCGGGATTCCGGCCCCAAGGAGTAGTAGTTGTTTTCTGGCCAATAATAGTGGTAGGAGCCATTTGTCCGCCGGTCATTCCATAACAGGCATTATTTACAAAAATACAGGTTAAATTCTCCCCCCTGTTTGCGGTATGCATTGTTTCAGCGATACCAATAGAAGCTAAATCCCCATCCCCCTGATAAGTAAATACTACTGAATTAGGCAGGCATCTTTTTATCCCGGTAGCAACAGCTAAAGCCCGGCCATGAGCAGCTTCGGAAACATCAAAATCCCAATAATTATAAGCTATAACCGCGCAGCCAACCGGAGCAACTCCTATTATCTTCTCTCTTAGGCCTAACTCATCTATTACCTGAGCGACTATGCGGTGTAAAATCCCATGCCCGCAGCCGGGGCAATAATGAGTATCCACATCACGTAAAGATTTAGGGGATGTAAAAATTTTCTTCATAGATTCTTTTTTATAAATTTTACAACTTCCTTAACCCGGGGAATTCCTCCTCCGGCCTTACCTAAAAAGGAAATTTCTTTACGCGGCAGGGTTAACCGCACATCTTCAACCATTTGCCCCAGGGATTGTTCTACAACCAATATTTTTTTTACGCTTTTAGCTATCTCTTTTAAACCTTTTTCCGGATAAGGCCAAAGCGTTATCGGCCTGAATAAACCAACCTTTATATTTTGTTTTCTCAGGAAATCTACCGCCTCAGAAACAATTCTTGCCTGAGACCCATATGAAACAATTAAATATTTAGCGCCTTTGGTTCTATAGGTAGAAAATTTCTGTTCGCTTTTTTTTATTTTCTCCCATTTTTCTCTTAATCTTTGATTATGCGCTTCAAGTATCCCTTCTTTCATAAATAAAGACATTATATTATTAGGAGATCTTCCCTTGGCTCCGGTTAAAGCCCACACTTTTGCAGGCAATTTCTTTTCCCTAAAGGAATAGCTTCGCTTGTTAAACTCTTTGCTTAAAGACAAGTTTACCGGTTCCATCATCTGGCCAATTATCGCATCAGCTAAAACTAAAACCGGGTTACGGTAGTAGTCGGCTAAACTAAAAGAAAACTCAACTAATACCTCCGCCTCTTCCACACTCCAAGGCGCCAACACCGGTGTATAATAATCACCGTGGCCTCCTCCCCTGGTAGCTTGAAAATAATCGCTTTGGCTGGAGGTAATATTTCCCAGGCCAGGCCCGGCCCGCATTACATTGATTATAACTGCCGGAAGACAGCAGCCGGCTAAATAAGAAATGCCCTCTTGTTTTAAAGAAATCCCCGGGCCCGAAGATGAAGTCATAGCTCTTGCGCCTGTCGTAGCCGCCCCAAAAACCATATTAATAGCAGCTAACTCACTCTCAGCCTGGATAAACACCCTTTTCTCCTGTTTCATCCTCTTAGCCATACAGGCTGTCAATTCATTCTGGGGAGTTATGGGATATCCGGCATAAAATTTGCAGCCGGCCCGGATAGCAGCCTCAGCCATAGCCTCATTACCGCTCATTAATTGCGTATTGCGTTTCATTTATGTATTTCGATACAGTTATCAGGGCAGATTAAAAAACAAAAACCGCAGCCGCTGCATTTAGCCCCCGGTTTAAAACTAGCAAACTTAACTCCTCTCTTGTTTAGTGAAGAAGAAAATTCTAGACTTTTTAAAGGGCAATAGAGGATACAAAGCCCACAGCCTTTACACTTATCTTTTTTTATTTTTACTTTAAACATAAGTATCTTCTTTTAGCAATGCCTTAATCCTCTCGGCTAAAGAAACGGCATCAATATTATAAATGCAAAAAAGTTTCTCACGTGCTGCGGCCGGGATAAACTCATCGGGAAGGCCTACCCTCTCTATCTTTACCTTATCAAGAAGCCCTTGTTTTTCATAAAACTCTAAAACTGCCGCCCCAAACCCGCAATCTAAACTGCCTTCTTCAAGGGTAATGATTAAACTAAATTTATCAGTCAGGCCTTTAAGTAAGCTCTCATCTAACGGTTTTATAAAACGAGCGTTTATTAGATAAGTAGTAAGCCCGTCTTTTTTTAAAACCTTAGCGCACTCACCGGCTGTTTTTACCATTGAGCCTAAGGCAATCAAGCATACATCTTCTCCTTCGCTTATAATTTGTGATTTGCCTAACTTAATCGGTTTTCTATCCCCCAAAGAATAGGCTTCGTCCTTAGGATAACGGATACTTACCGGAAAAGATAACCCTAATGAAAACTCTACCATATCTTCCAATTCCTCTTTATCTTTAGGTGCCATACAGACCATATTGGGAATTAATCTTAAATAACCTATATCGAAAACACCATGGTGGGTAGGGCCGTCTTCTCCTACTATTCCCGCTCTATCCACCGCGAAAACAACATTTAGATTCTGTAAAGCGATATCGTGGATTATTTGGTCAAAAGCACGTTGTAAAAATGTAGAATAAATAGCTACAACCGGTTTTAAGCCTTGTTTGGCCAGACCGCTGGCAAAACCAACTGCATGAGCCTCAGCAATGCCCACATCAAAAAATCTCCGGGGAAACTCTTCTTGAAATAAATAAAGGCCTGTTCCTCTGGGCATAGCCGCGGTTATAGCAACAACCTTCTTATCCGCTTCAGCCAAACTCTTAAGTTTCTTAGCAAAGATTTCACCGAAATCATCCTTTAACTTTTCTTTAAATTTTCCGGTAGCAATGTCAAAACCGGAAATACCGTGAAAACTCTCCGGATTCTCCTCAGAAAACTTATAACCCTTTCCCTTTTTAGTAACTACATGGAGAATGCGGGGGCCTTTTAAAGAAATAACATTTTTTAGAGTAGCATTTAATATATCTAAATTATGCCCGTCAATAGGGCCAAAATAACGAAAACCTAATTCCTCAAAGAATAAGCCCGGCACAATCAGGCCCTTTATTGTTTCTTCAAACTTTTTTGCTCTTCGGGCCAGCCTCTTCATTAAAGAAAAATGAGTTGAGAATTTCTCTAACTCATCTTTAATGCGATTGTAAATAGGAGCGGATATAAACTTAGTCAGATGGCTGCTTAGAGCGCCTACGGAAGGAGAAATGCTCATCTCGTTATGATTAACTATCACCAGAACATCACTTTGAGAATGGCCGCAGGAATTTAAAGCCTCAAAACACATCCCCCCGGTTAAAGAGCCGTCCCCGATAACAGCAACGGTTTTAGACTCATCCTCTTGCAATTTTTTTGCCTCCGAGATCCCCTGAGCCCAGGAAATAGCCGTAGAGGCATGCCCGGATACATAGATATCATAGGCGGACTCCTTATGGCTGGGGAAACCGCTGATTCCTTTATACTCTCTTAAATGAGAAAACGCGTTTTTTCTGCCGGTAATAATCTTATGAGCGTAAGTTTGATGGCCAACATCAAAAACGAGCGAATCCTGAGGAAGGTCAAGGCAGATTCCTAAAGCAACGCAGAGTTCTACTGCCCCTAAAGACGAGGCGAGGTGGCCTCCTTTTTGAGACACCACCTTAACAATTAAATTTCTTATCTCCTGATTAAGGGTTTTTAGCTCTTCCCGGGTTAGTTTCTTTAAATCACCGGGCGAGTTAACTCTTTCTAAGATCATCTTTAGAAATAATAGTATTTACAAACCTATCAATCGTTTTTTTGTCTTTTTCGTCTATTTCGTAAAATTCTATGCCGGTATCCCAAAAGCTAAGTCCGTTACTTATTAATTTAAAGAACTTCTTTTTTGTATTCTACCCGTTCTATGGATAAGGCTCTCCCGTTTTCTTCATCTATCTCAATCAATACCGCCTGCATTCGTACATCATCCTGGGCTAAGTTAAACCGCGTCGGCATATTAGTGATAAATCGTTCAATAATCTGATGCTTTTCTCTGCCTATAACAGAGTCACAACTTCCGGTCATCCCGGTATCAGTAATATAGGCGGTAAAATTATCTATTATTTTCTCATCAGCCGTGGGTATATGGGTATGTGTTCCCACTACCGCGCTCACCTTACCGGAAAGAAAATATCCCATCGCTAATTTCTCGCTGGTTGCTTCAGCATGCATATCCACTAAAATTATTTTTGCTTCCCTTTTTACATCCTCTAAAATGCTTTTTACGGCTTTGAAAGGACAGTCGACCGGCTGCATAAAAACTCTGCCTAAAAGATTTATAATCCCTATCTTTACTCCTTTAATTTCCTTTATCAAATAACCTTTGCCCGCTGCTAATTCTCCGTAGTTTAAAGGCCTTATAACATCCCGGGTGTTTAAAACTTCTTTTGCTTCTTTCTTTTTAAAAATATGGTCTCCGGTAGTAATTACATCTATTCCACAGCTAAAAATATCATCAGCCGTATCCGGAGTTATGCTTGAACCTCCGGCGGCATTTTCACCATTAGCTATAATAAAATCCAGGCCCAGCTCCTTTCTTAGCAAAGGGAAAAGCTCTTTAAGGTAGCTTCGGGCAGGCTTCCCAACAATATCACCGATAAAAAGTATCTTCATTTTGTTTTACCTATTTTATACTCTATTTACTGACACCACAAACATTCTTTTCCACGCAAGTAGATGATCAAAGCCTGGCTTTAATCATTATTTAGCGTAATCTACGGCCCTGGTTTCTCTAATAATAGTAATTTTTATATTCCCCGGATAATCCATATCCTGCTCTAATTTTTTCTTTACCTCGTGAGCAAGAAGGCTGATTTCATTATCTTTCACCTTATTAGGCAGCACAATTACTCTTATTTCTCTTCCGGCCTGAATAGCATAACTCTTATCTACTCCCTCAAAGGAATTAGCGGTTGACTCAAGCTGTTTTAGGCGTTTTACATAAGTCTCAAGAGTTTCACGCCTGGCTCCGGGACGAGAAGCTGAAATCGCATCAGCGACTAAAGCCAAAAGAGAAAACAAAGATTTGAATTCCACTTCTTCATGATGAGCCTCAGCAGCATTTATAACCAGCTCATTTTCCCCATATTTTCTCAACAAGTCTGCTCCTAACTGGGCATGAGTTCCTTCTACCTGATGGTCAATAGCTTTACCGATATCATGAAGCAGCCCGGCTCGCTTGGCAATGCGGGGATCTAAGCCCAGCTCTGAAGCTAAAATGCCCATAATGATAGCCACCTCTTTTGAATGCTGAAGAGCATTTTGGCCAAAACTACTACGGTACTTCAACCTACCTAATAGTTTTATTAATTCCGGATGCAGGTTATGAATTCCCGCGTCAAATGCCGCGGTTTTTCCTTCCTCCGCCAACTTTTTGTCAAACTCCTGCTTAGTCTTTTCTACTATTTCTTCTATTCTTGCGGGATGAATTCTGCCATCCTGAACTAATTTCTCCAAAGAGAGACGAGCAACCTCTCTCCGTATAGAATCAAACCCGGACAGGCTCACCGCTTCCGGAGTATCATCAATAATTAGATCTACCCCAGTAGCAATCTCAAATGCTCTTATGTTGCGCCCTTCTCTACCGATAATTCTCCCCTTTATCTCATCGTTAGGCAGAGAAACCACGCTCACAGTAGTCTCGGTAGTATGCTCTACGGCACACCTTTGGATAGCTTGAGAGATTATCTCCTTTGCTGTTTTATCAGCCTCTTCCTTAACAGCTTCCTCCATATCCCGAATCATCTTTGCTTTATCCCCTCTTAATTCCTCCTCATATCTTTTAAGTAAAAGCTCTCTTGCCTCCTGAGGGGTCAAAGAAGATATCCTTTTTAACTTCTCTTTTTCCTCTTCTATTAAGTTATTTAGGGTTTGGTTTTTTTGCTCTACCTCCGCGGACATCCTCTTCAAATTATCATCACTGCGGCGTAATTCTTTCTCTTTATCCTCGATAAAACCCAGCCTTTTATCTAAATTCTCCTCTCTCTGCAAAAGGCGTTTCTCTAATTGGCCCAGCTCATCTTTCTTAGAAGAATTTTGTTTCTCGAAGTCGACTCTTAACTTATAAAGCAGCTCTTTTCCGTCCAACTCCGCTTTTCTTCTAATCTCCTCAGTCTTAAACTTAGCCTCTTTTAGTATTTTTTCAGCCTCTTCTTGAGCCTTTTTTAATTTGTTTTTTTCAAAAATCTCACTTAGCCACCATCCTGCAAAAAGTCCAACAACCATTCCTGCGACTATATAAATAATAATAGTACCCATAAGTCCTCCTTCCACTTTTATAGACGAATATTAATGCTATTGATCTTTTAATCAGCGATAATCCGCGTTTTAGATAACAGAATCTTCGCTAACAATTGTGTCGACCTTCTGGTCATGGGAAAGATTTGTAGGAAGGTTTTCCAGAATTTGGAATTTAAAAGCAAGGCCTACCTTTTTGGTAAGCGGAGTTATATTTCTTAAGAAGCGGTCATAGAAACCTGCTCCTCTGCCTAGCCTATTCCTTTGCTTGTCAAAAGCTAAGCCGGGGACGATTACCATGTCTATCTCCTTAATATCTACTTCTTTTGTTTTTTTCGTATCCGGCTGCATAACCGCCCAAGGGCCCAAAACAAAGTCTTCATCCAGGTTCGCGCTCTCAAAGATACGTAAATTTTTTGCCTTTAAATCCATTACCGGAAAACAAAATCGTTTACTTCCTATATCTTTCCTAATCTTATCTAGAATATCTACTTCCCCCTGCAAGGGATAGTAAGCCATGATAACTTTTGCCGCTCTATATATAGATAGCTCTGATAATTTATTCTCAACATTCTTGCTCCTCCTTTTTATCTCTTCTTTAGTCAAAGACAAAAGACGTTCTAGCAATTTCTCTCTTATTCCTTGTTTTTCTCTCTCTAAAACCATTGACATAACTTCTTATTGTATCATCCCTTTAAAAAGATTACTCCAAATCGTGGTTTGATTATACCACTTAAGCTTTTAAAAATCTATGGAAATTTTCCGGCTTAAATCTCTTATTTTTCCTTATCTTTTAGCTCTAAGCCTACTTTTGACAAAGAAAGCCTACGGCTTGGGAAGAATATTTAATTTCTCTAAACCCCGCTTTTTTCAGCCTCTTCTTTACCTGGCCGGGGAAATCAAAACCCTGCTTTATCTTATATAACGGAGTATAATGAAATAGCCTTCCTTTAAACTTAAGCACGCGTTTAAGCTGAAGGTAAAAATCCTGGGAAAATAGTTCACCGGCCAGCTTAAATGTCGGAGGATCATGGACAATGCAGTCAAAACAATTATTTCCAAATTCTTTGATCCCTAAAGCTATATCTGCTTTGCGAATTTCGATATTTTCAGCAAGAAATAACCTTTGAGATAATGGGTTTAACCGCGCCAAAATACAGACATTCTCGTCTTTTTCAAAGGTAATTACTTTTTTCGCCCTCTGAGCGGTTAAAATAGCTGTATAGCCTAAGCCCATACAAGTATCCAAAACATACCCCTGGGGTTTTAAAAAATCAATTTTATTTTCGGTATCTTTTTTAGGGGACTTCTGGCGATGCATGGGAGTAGAACTGATGGCAATCGTAGGCCAATCAGGAGTCGGTACCAGTTTATAAAACTTATTGGTCACCTCGGAAAAAAACGCGACTTTCCTAACCCCTTGAGCGTCTGCCAAATAGCAAAATTTATCCTTTAAATTTTCCTCCAGATCCAAGTCGATTTTACCCTCTAAAATAGCTCTATTTCCCTGCCGGATAGCTTTTATTTGTCTTTGGCCAAAATCCACAGTTAAGGAAAAACCTTCATTCTCCCCTCTTTCCCTTATAAAATCGAACTCCTTTTTAGTAATAATCATAAGCTAATTATAGGAAGAAAGGGGGGAAATTACAATAAAAAAATAAATTTAAATTTCTTGACAACTAAGCCTTCAGTTATAAAATATGAAAGTGGTTGAAAATATTAACTTTTTAAACAAAGGAGGGTACCTAGATGAACAAAGCTCAGTTGGTTGAAGCAATCGCCGTAAAAACAGCTACCAAAAAAGAGGCCCAAGAGATAGTAGATACTGTTTGGGATACAATCAAATCCAGCCTTAGAAACCAGGAAGATGTTGCTATTTCCGGTTTTGGTACTTTTAAAGTAAAGCAAACAAAAGCCAGAATGGGAAGAAATCCTAAGACCGGTGAAGCGATTCAGATTCCCGCTAAGAAAAAAGTAGCTTTCAGAGTATCTAAAGAATTAAAAAACCTTTTAGCTTAAGGGTTTCATAAAAAAGGGTATGCTTACTAACGCATACCCTTTTTTTATACCTGTCCCTACACAGAAATCTTCTTTAATTTAGCAACGAAAAATCCCTCCATTAAATTATCGGGAATAATTCTTCTGGTTAGGCGTAAAGATGAAGAGAACTTCTTACCTTCCCACCGCGATAAACCTTCTATCGCATTCTCTAAGGGAAACTCTATGGGTAAAATCTCTACTTTTTCTTTAAACTTACTAATAAACCAATCAATAACTCCTTCATTCTCCTCGGGAGAAAAGGTACAGGTAGAATAAACTAAGGTTCCCCCCTCTTTTAAAGCAAAAAACGCGGAATGAAGAAGCTTTTTCTGCTTATGCACCATTTCTTTAACTTTTCTCTGTTTCCAATATTTAAAACTCTTGGAATTATGGATAAGAAAGCGGCCTTCGGATGAACAAGGGACATCGGCTAAGATTTTATCAAAATACTCGGGAAATTTCTTTCGCACCCAGATACTATCCATCAACACCACTTTAACCGATTCAGTACCCTGGGCCTTTAGATTGGCTAAAAGTTTATAGTAACGGGTGCGTATCTTCTCTATAGCCACAATTTCTGCCTCAGGAGCAAGAGAAGAAATTTGAGTTGTCTTAACTCCCGGAGCAGCACATAAATCCAGGACTTTATCCCTATTTTGGGGCAAAAGACAAAGCACCGGCAGCATACTGGATAAATTCTGCAGCATTACTAATCCATCTCTATAAATACTGCTATTTTGAAACTCCCGTAAAGGAGTTTTTAATAAAAAAGCGCCTTCAGGGAAAGAAAACTCCTTACACTTTATCCTTTGATCAACCAAAAGCTTTCTTAAGGCTACCAGGCCTGTTTTAAGGTAATTTATCCTAAAACTACTACTCTTCTTAGCTAAAAAAGTATCAGCGATGCGGGCATAGCGAGAGGGGTAGATCTTCTTTAGTTTCTGCACGAATTCCTGAGGTAACCGATAAACTCCTTGTCTCATAATCTCCTTCCACGCGGGGTCACTTTTAAGTTTGCCACAATGCTTTTAATTGTCCGCAGGCAGCATTAATATCCCGGCCCCGGGCTTTTCTAGAGGTAAAAAGCACTCCTCTTTTTTTTAGCTCTTCCTTAAAGCTCTCTATCGCCTGCTGAGTGGGGGGTTTGAATTTATGAGAAATCCCGTTATAAGGTATTAGATTAACTTTTCCTTTAATTGTTTTCATCAGATTCGCAAGTTTTTCAGCATCACTCTTTTTTGTGTTTATATCCCCAATCAAAGCATACTCAAAAGTAACCGGATATTTCATTGCTCTGCTAAACCTTCTAACTGCCGGTATCAGTTCTTTTAAAGGATATTGCTTATTAACCGGCATCAGCTTGCTGCGAGCCGCATCGTCAGCTGAATGCAGGGATATTGAAAGCTTTATTCCCAGGTTCAACCGGGCTAATTCTTCTATCTGAGGCACTAAACCGCAGGTGGATATGGATATCCTCCTTTTAGGAAAACCGATTCCGGCTGAATCAGTCAGTATTTTTATACTTTTTATAGTATTTTCAAAATTATCCAGGGGTTCACCAATACCCATAAAAACTATATTAGTCACCTTATTGATAAACGCTAAATCGGAAATATTTAAATACTGATTAATAATCTCAGAGGAAGTTAAATTTCGCTTAAGGCCATCTTTACCGCTGGCGCAGAAAGTGCACTTGAATTTACATCCCACCTGGGTTGAAACACATAAGGTGCTTCGCAAACCCTGAGAAATCAATACTGTTTCAATAACCGAGGCATCTTTTAATTTAAATAAGAATTTCTCAACACTATCCTGTGATTTCTCTTTCTTCAAAAGAGTCATTGAAGAAAGGTAAAAGTTTTCCCTCAAGAATTTCTTCAACTCTTTAGAAATATTAACCATAGAGTTGAAGTCTTTGACTCTTTTTTTATAAATCCAGCCAAATATTTGTTGAGCGCAAAATCCGGGATAGTTTTCTTTTTCCAGAAGATTTTTTAATTCTCCTAAACAATAGTCTTTTATATCTTTCAAACTCCAAACCACCCTTCAACCGGACTTTTTTTAAATCCTATTCCGATATGTTTAGGCTGTATATATTCAAAAAAACCAAATTTACCCAGATTTCTGCCCCAGCCGGATTCTCCCATGCCCCCAAAAGGAGTCTGAGAGTTCATTTGAGCAAAAGTATTAATCCAAACCGTGCCCGAGGCTGCTTTTTGAGCTAAATCGTTTGCTTTATCTAAATCTTTACTCCATATTTGAGTAACTAAGCCTGTAGGGTTATCTTCTACTATTTGTTCTATCTCTTGTTTTCCCTTAAAACTCCTAATTAAAATTACCGGCGCAAAAAACTCTTCATAGCAAATATCCTTTATTTCAATAAGTGTCGGGGGGTAAAAATAACCTTTTTGCTCCAGGATTTTCCCTCCCAATAATATCTCACCGCCCCCTGATACAACACTCTTTACCTTTTTATCTATATTAAGTAAGTGCTCTTTAGTTACCAATGCTCCCATGCCAACAGTAGAATCAAAAGGGTCCCCTACTTTTATTGACTTTATCTTTTCTATTAACTTATCCTTAAGCTCTTGATATGAGTCCTCCTGAATCAAAACTATACTTGTTCCAATACACATCTGGCCTTGCTTCATAAATGATGAACCAAGAATATTTTGCAGAGCTGATTCTTTATCGGCATCGGAAAAGACAATTGTTAAGTTGCTCCCGCCCAATTCACAAATTATTTTTTTGGGATTATCCGCTGAGTAAGCAACTACTTTTTTTAAAGTATCTCTTGAGCCGGTAAAAGAAATAATATCTACCTCGCTCTCGGCTAAGTCCTTACCCAGAGTTTGGCCTCGGCCGGTGATAATACTTATTAAACCTTTAGGGATGTCTAAGGCATCTATATGCTTTGCCAGCTCCAGAAGAGAGAGTGCGCCATATTCAGATGGCTTGACAATTAAAGCATTACCGGCGGCTAAGGCGGCGGCACAGCTAAAACCAAAAATCATTAAAGGAACATTATAGGGAAGATAAACTCCGGCTACGCCATATGGTTCATATTTTATCAAATCTATTCCGGCGTCAGAACAAATAGACTCCTCTTCCAAGGACTCGACAAGAGAGGCGTAATAATTAAAACACTCCCCGGCTAAAGGAACATCGACAAATAAGGATTCTTTCAGGGGCTTTCCGATTTCTCTGGATTCTAACTCTGCTAAAATCGCCAGATTATCAAAAATAACCTTCGCGATGCATCTCAAAGCCTTTGCCCTTTCTTTAAAGGAGGTATTTCTCCACTCTTTCTGAGCCTGTTTTGCCTTGGTTAAAGCCACGCCTAAATCTTCTTTATTGGCTTCAAAGATATAAGCAAATACTTTTTCGGTCGCGGAATTCACTATTTCTATCTTTTCTCCGGATTTTTTGAATTCTCCGGCTATATAATATTCATATTCCTGCATATAAATCTCTCCTTATTCTACCGGTGCCTGCTCCCAAAGCTTAAAGGTTTTAACCAGCACCGGATACCACCTGCTCATTTTGGCAAAATCACCTTTAGTCTTTACTTTTCCCTGGGTTGAAGCTACAAAAGGGTCTACTTCCCGATTAAAAACCTTTTTTAAGATTTCTTCTTTGCCGATAATTACAAAATCAGCATTTTCGTTACTATCCACTTTTATAATCTTCCCGCTCTCATAGTGAAAACGGATTACATCACCGTTTTCCTGATTCTTTACTGCCAGGGTACAAGTTAAATCATACTTTTTACCTAACTCCTGGACTTCTTTATCGCTATTTACCAACTCCGCTAATCTCTTACTATGCTCTGAAGATAACATTTTAACTCTTTGCCCGCTGTTTATGATTTTACTGTCCGGATTTGGGCCTGAGGGCTTTGCTGAAAATCCAGAGCCGCGAATCGTAATATTTACCTTAGCCTGCTCCTCTAACAGCTCAATCAAGCTAAGAGCCTCTTTAAAATTCTTACCCACAGAAATTACCCCGTGGTTTTTTAAAACTATAATATTACTGCTCTCTAAAGCCGCTAACACCGGTTTAATATCGGTTACTGTTGGTGTCTCTTGAGGAATAATCTTAAGGCCTCCTAAATAAAATTTAGCCTCAAAGGAAAAAATATCTAATTTATCAAAGTAGTGGAAAAAAGCTGTAGAAAAAGGCGAGTGAGTATGCAAAACCACTCCTGCCTCTTTAAATTTGCTGTAAACACTTAGATGCAATTCTTTTTCGCTGGTTATGTCTAATTTCCCTTCTAAAACTTTCCCCTCCAAATCGACTAAAAGCAGCTCCTCTTCTTCCAGATACCCTAAGTAACTATCGTGGGAGGTAATAAGAACCTTTTCTGTTGCTACCCGGCAGGAAACATTACCGCTCCTGGCGGCAACAAGTCCTTTCTGATTCAGGGTTTTAGCCCAACGAATTATTTCTTTCTTTTGTTTCCGGTAACTCAAATTTCACCTCCTAAAGGTATAAGCTCATCATTTGCCTCCATTATACACCCACAGCCCTTATCTTGAAGGATAAAATCTCTTCCTTGATCATTTGTTTTTAAGCTCTAAATGAATATGCTTGGTGATTAAGCTATTTGGCGTTATATCAAACGCCGGGTAATAAGCCTTAGCTCCTTTCGGGGCAAGATTTAGCCCCTGATAAATTAAAAGCTCTTTGTCCGGCCTTATTTCAATTTTTATATCTTTTCCGGTTTTTGCGCCAGATTCCGGAGCACAAAGCACATAAAAGGGAATTTTAAAATATTTAGCTAGTATGGCTATTTGGTATGTGCCAATTTTATTAGCAATATCTCCGTTTTCGGCTAAATTATCTGAGCCTACTATAACTCTATTAATTTTCCCTTGCTTCATCACCTGAGCAACCATATTATCAGCTATTATTGTAACACCAAAATCCTGGCGCATAAGCTCCCAGGCACTAAGACGTGAACCTTGCAAATAAGGCCGGGTTTCAGTAACAAAAAAATTTATTTTTTTGCCTTCACTCCGGGCAAATTCAGCAATTAGAGGCAAAAGGCCGCTAACATTACAATGAGTAAGAATTGTATCGTTGTTCTTAAGTAATTTAGAAGTTTTCTCTGCTTGTTTAATCCGGGCGTTTTTTAATATTTCTAAAAATCTGAGTATACTTTTCTCTAGCGGTGCACCTGATTTAGCCCAACCTAAAACCATATTAGTCAGATACTTAAATGAAAGAGTAGGCCGAGTTGAGTTTATTGCTTTAGCAACCTTAGTTAATGTAGAGATAAGATGCTTCTCCTTCTTATTACTCTTGATAACCCGAAGAAAAGTATACAAGACTAATATGACCTGCCCGAGGGCCCGGGTCTTCATCCGGCGTATTGAAGAACAAGCTTGTAAATAGTTTCTAACCTTTATATACTCTTCTTTATGAGGCAATAAAGTCTCATCCAGTACATAAATAATATCGCCTTTTAATTTAATCGGCCAAAAAAGAGGAGAAAATTCAAGTTTTTTCATCATAGCGCCTACTTTTTGTCCACCTACGAAGTGGACATTTTTTAAAACAGTGTTGATAAATTTTTGCGGGTAATCTTTTCCTTTACTTTAGAACCAAACTCATCTAACATTTTAAGGTTATCGGACACATTCACATTAACCGGATAATCCGACCCCCAAAGAATATGGCCTTCTCCGAATAAATCCAAAGCCAGCTTAATATTACCGGAAGTTGCCCCTGATGTATCTACATATACCTTACTTAGAATCTCAGACGGTAATTTACCTAAATCTTTAACCATTTCTCTTTTCCGCAGCATTGTATAAACCCGGTCAAATCTTTCTTTTAAAAAAGGGACAACCCCGCCTAAAGAAGCCAGGATAAACTTTACCTTGAATTTTTCTAATACCCCTTGAGTCATAAGAAGGCCTAAGAAAATAGAAATGTCTAAACTGTACTCTAAGACCGGCATAAGTAAGGGATCTTTTATCCGCTCATAGCCGATGGGGTTGATTGTTTGAGAGTGAACAAAAATAGGCAGGTTATGCTCCTGGGCCGCTTCAAACAAAGGAAATAATTTATCAACGATAAACCTCCCCTTATAACTTGAAGCAAGGCTTATTGCTTTAAATCCTTTATTCTTTAATTCAGCTAATTCTGAAGAGATATTTTTGAGATTCTCTACATCAATTAGGCAAGAGGCGATTATCTTTTGATTCTCCCCCAGCATCTTCCCTACAGAATTGTTATAAATCTCACTCTCTCTTCTGAAACCGCCTAGCTTAAGATAGGCATCGGTAGAAGGATAAACTAAAAAAGCCTTATCAATGCCATTTCGGTCTAAAAACTCATAGAGCTTATCCTTATTAGCCCAAATACCTTTATAAAAGGCAGTCTGAGCTGATAACTCTTCGGGGATAAAGTGAACATGAGCATCACAAATCATAATCAAATAATGTGGGGGTCGACCTATGTGTCGACCCGAATCAATGCATTAATCCGATACAAAATGATAAATTATTAAATAGCGGGCGGGCACACAGGTCCGCCCCTACAAAATCATCATTAATTCCTAGATATGTTTCTCTCCCTTAACCGCACCCTCTTCCCACTTAGCCACACCCTGCATTACATCCTGAAAACACAGTTTTGCTAAAGGGTCAAAATTACTGGTCATAATTCTCTGGATTCTTCCGGGCTTAGAGAAAAATTCTCTCATACACCAGGAACCAAGCCTTCCTAAATCTTCTATAGTTAAATGATCGGTCGGGATCACCGGGTGTAAAAAATCCCATTTAAGAAAATCAATCTTTTTAACATCAACCCAGCCTTTTTTCATGCCAATTCTCCACATCGGCGAATTTGGCGCAGGAGTTACGTAACCTACCCACAAGATATCCGGGTCAACATCGTCAGTAAACTCAAAACGCTGCTTTACAATCTGCTCATTATCATAATCAAAGCCTATCATAATATCTGCAACTACCGCCACATCATTTGCCCGCAAAATATCAATTGTCTTTTTTATCTGTTCAATACTAATCCCCTTAGCAATTCTCTTTAACTCCTCAGGAGTAGTTACCTCTATACCGTAGACTCCCATAAATAAGCCTGTCCTTTTCATTAAAGGCAAAATGCTCTCACAATTTACCCAATCTACGGCTCTCCCCAAAGAAACCCATTTAATAGGATTTTTTTTCTCTTCCTTTAATTGGCAAAAACGCTCAACTCTTTTAGGGTCAACGTTAAAATTATCATCCTGGATAACCACAACTTTTACGCCGAATTTCTTATGCAGTAACTCCAGTTCTTCAATTACCCGCTCAGGAGACTTTGCCCGCCATTTCAAAAAATCTTCAGGATGCCGGGGGTCATATTGATCCCACTCATAACAAAAAGTGCAGGCTGAAGGACAACCCCGGGAAGTCATCATTTCCACAAAAGGCTTCCAGTGAGTATGTCCGACATATTTATCCATAGGAAACAAATCATATGCCGGCAGCGGAAGGCTATCCAAATCCATAAGTAAAGGCCGGTGAGGGCCCATAACGACTTCACTGCCTACGCGTGAGGTAACACCGGCTATATCTTTTATATTTTTAGTCTTATCAATAGCCTCAATTAAATCATAAAACGCTTCCTCTTCCCCCATAACCACATAATCTATAGCCGGATGGTCTTCTAAGGTTTGAACGGGCATAGAAGAATACCAAAGCCCGCCCATAATAATTTTAACTTCAGGTAAAGCTGTTTTTATTCTGGAAGCTGCTTCATTAAAATACCAAAGTATGCCAAACCCTACCGCGCAATGAATCATATCTCCCATTACCACTACATCAGGATTTTTTTCTTTTACCTTTTGGGCTATTTGCTCCAGAGGAATACCTAAAACCGTACAATCTAAAACTTCCAGATTATCATAGCCTTTTTCTCTAATGTAGGCGGCCCATTGAGCATACAGCTGATTGGGAGCGCGATGTTCTCCGTGAGTTGCCCAGGCACCTATTTTCGGCATTACAAACAAAACTTTCATACCTTCTCTCCTTTTTTACCTTAAACTATAAATTATTTTTCCGGGTGATCCTGTTTAAACGGTATAACCGGTTTCTTCCAGGGTGTTTGCTGATTAATTACTGCCAACTCTAAAGGACAAACATTATCTCCCTGGCTAAGAGCAAATAAAACTGTATCCGCTATTGCCGCAGGCTCCATTAACCTTTTACCTTCCTCAGATATATCTTTTAGTTTATTGGTTAAAGGAGTCTTGGTTACTCCGGGAAAAATTGAGGTCACTTTGAT
>JAIWAR010000018.1:0-7500 GCA_048634245.1 Methanosarcinales archaeon
CAATATTTAAGCAAGAATCATACCAAATCCCTACCAATTTAGTAGTTTTTAACTCGCTATGTATCAGGAGTTTATGTAATGATAATATTTAGGGTAAGGACCCTTTACTAAAAAAAGTGTAAAATAAAGGACAAAACGTCGGGGAATTTTACAGTATTTTGATATATTTATCTTGAAGTAGCACGATTAAAGCCTGGCTTCAACAGGGGGTGGATTTAGAATTCGAAACTGGGATTTGCAACAGAGTTTTGTCTTTTAACTTCCCAATTTAACGCTAGAAGATGGTTACAGCCGTATTCATTATGAAGATATCGGCCAAAACCGACAATGGTCCGGATTGTCGTCTTTTTTAGCTCCGCGTTATCAAACCAAAAATAATAACTGTCTTTCTTGAAAACGCAAATAGCGTGACAGCCGGTAAGTCCTTTCATCACTAAAACCCGGGACTTGTATCCTAATACGCGTAATACAGCAACATTCAAAAACGAAAAATCTTCACAATCACCATATTTTCTATTAAGAGTTACTTGAGGTGCAGCCCATGTATCCTTATCTTTATCCTTCGTATAGTGTATATTTTTCTGCAGCCAATTAGTATAATCCTCAACGGATCTGATATTATTCTGATTTATAAGATGTCGTATTTCTATATCTAAAGACGAAGGACGGCAAACAGAAACTCCGTTAATACTATAAGTTTCCTGCCTAATGACCAATTTTCTGAAAGAATATGCGCTTTTCTGCTCATAAGCAAATAGGCAAACCGGAGAGCATAGACTCATCCCAACGACCATCATTACAAAAAATGCAATCTTTTTAATATTTTTTCTCATAATCTACTTCCTTTTACAATATTTAAGCAAGAATCATACCAAATCCCTACCAATTTAGTAGTTTTTAACTGGTTATGTATCAGGAGGTTATGTAATAATAATATTTAGGGTAAGGACCCTTTACTAAAAAAAGTGTAAAATAAAGGACAAAACGTCGGGGAATTTTACAGTATTTTGATATATTTATCTTGAAGCAGCATGATTAAAACCTGGCTTCAACAGAGGGTAGATTTAAAATTCGAAACTGGAACTTGCAACAGAGTTTTGTCTTTTAACTTCACGATTTAACGCTAGAAGATGGTTACAGCCGTATTCATCATGAAGATACCGGCCAAAATCGGCAATGGTCCGGATCGACGTCTTCTTTAGCTCCGCGTTGTCAAACCAAAAATAATAACCATTTTTTTGAAAAACGCAAATAGCATGACAGCCGGTAATTCCTTTCATCACTAAAACTCTGGATTCGTATCCTAACACGCGCAACACCGCAACATTCAAAAATGAATAATCTTCGCAATCGCCATATTTTCTTTTAAGAGTTACTTGAGGTGCGGCCCATGCATCTTTACCTTTATCCTTTTCGTATTGTATATTTTTCTGCAGCCAATTAGCATAATCCTCAACAGATCTGATATTATTTTTGTTTATAAGACGCACTATTTCTGTGTCTAATGGTGATGACTGGCAAACAGTGACTCCGTTAACACTATAAATTTCCTGCCTAATAACCAGTTTTCTGGAAAAATATGCACTATTTTGCTCATAAGCAAATAGACAAACTGGGGAGCATAGACTCATCCCAACGACCATCATTACAAAAAATGCAATCTTTTTAATATTTTTTCTCATAATCTACTTCCTTCACCTTTAAAAAAAACCGAGCTTACCATATATCTTCGGTAGCTCGGCTATCCTGTGCTTTCTCAGGACCCGCGACTTTGCGTCTCTCGATTACTCGAGATTTGCCTTTATCGGATACTCTATGCCAATCTAGGCCGTACTTAACCTAGAATTCCTTCACCTTTAAAAAAAACCGAGCTTACCATATATCTTCGGTAGCTCGGCTATCCTTTGAATGCAAGTTTTGTCCTGCTTTTTTAGGATCCTTAGCTTTGCGTTTTCCGGTTACCCGGAATTTGCAGCTCGGCTATCCTTTAAATACAGGCTTTATCCTGCTTTCTTTAGGACCCGCGGCTTTGCGTCTCTCGATTACTCGAGATTTGCCTTTATCGGATACTCTATTTAAACCCAGGCTTTACTTAGCCAGAGTTTTCTTCATCCTTTAAAAAAACCGAGCTTACCATATATCTTCGGTAGCTCGGCTATCCTACGTTTCTCTCAGGACCCGCGGCTTTGCGTCGCCCGATTACTCGGGGTTTGCCTTTATCGGATATCTATGTCAATCTAGGCCATATTTAGCCTAGAGTTCTTTCACCTTAAAAAAAACCGAGCTTACCATATATCTTCGGTAGCTCGGCTATCCTGCTTTCTCAGAACCCTCAGCTTTGCGTTTTCCGATTACTCGGAATTTGCAGCTCGGCTATCCTGTGCTTTTTCAGGACCCGCGGCTTTGCGTCTCTCAATTACTCGAGATTTGCCTTTATCGGATACTCTATTTAAACCCTTCAATTAAAGCATAACATATTTTTTAGGAATTTTCAAAAAAAGTGCTCTTTTATATGGATTTTTAAGCGGATATGCTGAATTTGTTGACAAAAATCATCGAAAAGCCTGGGTGGAAATGCTTTGAATCAGGCTTGCACCACTCTTTATGCCGTCAAAGATAATCCTTCCAATATCAATATGAAAGCCTATTTTCAGGTAAACTGAGAATAAAAGGAGGTTTAGTATATACAAAATACTAAAAATAAATAGATAATTTACAGCTGTAATAAAATTATACCCTTGATTACCTCTGGCAACAAATATCATATGGCCGGTTAAAGCAAACCCTCCAATAAAGGTAAACGCATCCTTACTAAAGGTTAGGTTAAAAATCTTAGGTAAGAAAAAATATCCTATGCCCATCACAACCAATACTGAGGGGATTAAATAGGCGAAAAATGTTGAGTGGAAGAAAAATCTTTGAATATTTTTATAAAAATTATTTAGATCTGTGATAAAAACATAAAAACTGAAGGCGCAAAGCACCGAAACGGTTAAAACACCGGTATTAAAAGTTTCAGTCGTTCTTACTTCTTTCCAAAACTCTCTGGTTAAAGCAACCAGGAAACAAAGAATTATTAAAAAAAGCGTGAGCTTTATTAAGGTAAAAATATAATTATTTCGTAATCCGCTTTCGTCCACCTAAGTATCTCCTTAAAACTTTGGGTATGGTTATTGTCCCGTCTTTGTTTTGATAATTTTCTAAAATCGCCGCAACCAGCCTGGGTAAGGCCACTCCGGAGCCATTAATAGTATGAATAAACTTTAATTTCCCTTCATTCTTATCCCTATATCGAATGCTACCTCTCCTGGCCTGAAAATCTTCAAAATTTGAGCAGCTTGAAACTTCAAGCCACTTATTCATTCCCGGAGCAAAAATCTCAATATCATAGCATTTTGCGGCCGCAAAGCTTATATCCCCAGCGGCTAACAAAATAACCCGATAGGGAATTCTTAACAGCTCAATAATACGGCAGGCGTCAACAAGAACTTTTTCAAGCTCTTTATCAGAATTTTGAGGTTTAACAAGCTTAACCAATTCCACCTTATCAAATTCATGGACCCGGGATAAACCCCTGGTATCTTTACCATATGAACCGGCTTCTTTTCTAAAGCAAGGGGTGCAAGCGGTGTAATTAATCGGTAAATCATCTTCGTTAAGTATTTCATCCCGGTGAATATTGGTAATAGGTACCTCGGCAGTCGGAATCAGAAAAAGATTATCTCCCCCTAAAGCATACATATCCTCTTCCAGATTAGGGAGCTGGCCAGTAGCCCGCATTGAAGAACGATTAACTATTTTTGGGGGAATAATCTCAGTATACTTCCCTTTATCCGTATGGACATCGAGCATAAAATTAATTAATGCTCTTTCCAACTGCGCTCCCAGGCCTTTAAAAAGAATAAAATTTGAACCGGTAATCTTTGCTGACCGTTTAAAATCAATAATATCCAACTCTTCAGCTAAAGAAATGTGATCCCTGGGAGTAAAGGTAAATTTATGAATCTTGCCGGCTTCTTTAATAGTCTTATTCTCAGAAGCACCTCCTGCCGAAAGGGATGGATGCGGCATATTAGGTATCCTATCCAAAGATTTTAAAAAATTATCATTTAGTTTTTTAAGCTTTTCCTCCAATCCAGTTAAACTACTCTTAATTCTTTTACCTTCCTCAATTTTTGGTTTTGGGTCTTTTTTATCTTTAAGAAGTGTTTTAATTTCACGATTTATTTCATTTTGGGCTGCAGCGAGCTTTTCTACCGCAGCCATAGTTTTTCTGCGTTCACTATCCACCAACAAAAAGCTCTCCAGATCAAAAGAGCAACCGCGCCTCTTCAAAGCTTTTTTTACCAAATCCGAATTTTGTCTTATAAATTTAATATCCAACATGATTTGTATTATACAGATATTCTAAAAACTTACAACTCAGAACTTATTTGCAGTACCCATAAAGACAAGGCTATCCCTTGATTACACAGATAGGCCGCATACGGCAAACTTTTTTTGACAAACCAGCTTGCTCAACAACATCTATTACCCGATCAATGTCTTTATAAGCCGAAGGTGCTTCTTCAACAATTGTTTTTTTACCGGCCGCCCTAACCTCTATTCCCTTTTCTTTTAATTCCTTTATTAACCGGTCAAGGTCGACTGTCCGTATAGCTTCATGGCGCGATTTTACCCTGCCGGCACCGTGACAAGTGCTGGAAAAGGATTCGGTTTCAGCTTTTTTTGTTCCTACTAATAGATATGACGCTGTACCCATGTCTCCGGGAATAATTACCGGTTGGCCGATTTTTTGATACTTTAGCGGTAAAGCGAGATTACCGGGGCCAAAAGCCCGGGTTGCCCCTTTTCTATGCACACATAAAGTCTTTTCTTTTCCATCTACAAGATGTTTTTCGAATTTTGCAATATTGTGGGCAACATCATAAATTAAATCCATACCTAAAGATTGCCATCCGGTAGAGAATATTTTTTCAAAACTAAGGCGTACGCGATGCATTAATGCTTGACGATTCGCCCAGGCATAATTTGCCGCCGCCCTCATTGCCCCGATATAATTTTTAGCTTCAGGACTATTTATCGGCGTGCAGGAAAGCTGCCGGTCAGGCACGTCTATCCCGTATTTAGCTAAACATTTAACCATTGTCCTTAAAGAGTCATCACATACCTGGAAACCTAAGCCTCGGGAACCGGAGTGAATCATAACTGTTATTTGTCCGATACTCACCCCTAATTCTTTAGCTATGCTTTGATCAAAAAGCTCATCAACAACCTGAACTTCTATAAAATGATTACCGCTGCCTAAAGTTCCAATTTGATTTTTACCTCGTTTATAGGCTCTTTCCGATACGGCATCAGGATACGCTCCCTCAATAGCCCCAAAATCTTCACAATACTCCAAGTCCTCCTTGACTCCTAAACCATGTCCTACTACCCATTTTGCGCCGGTAAGCAGTATCTTTTTCTCTTCCCTGTAAGAAACCTTTATATCTCCTGTTGAACCCACGCCGGAAGGAATATCCTGGTAAAGAGTATTAACAATTTTTGTTATTTTGTTTTTAACATCTTCAAGAGTTAAATTAGTTTTTAAAAGCCTTACTCCGCAATTGGAAACTACAAAATTGTTGGCGACAAAATTATGATGCGGATGATAAACCGTAAAATCATACACAGAATCGCGAAAATCTTTAACCTCTTCGATGCTCTCAATAACATCCCAAATCATTCCTGATTTTTCCAGGCCCTCCGTAACTTTTTTTATGAAATCATCAAATGAAATAAAATTCTCTCCTACGCGAGGCATAGTTTTTCTTCCTCCATATACAGAGCGTTCAATAAATCTCTTATTGATCCAAGGAAGAGAAGAAAAAGTATTAAAAATGTCTGTAGGGCCTAATCCTTCTTCAGCGTATAAACCTTTAGCCTGCGCAGCCACTAATTCTCTTTCTCTTATCAGGCTATCTTTTGTTTTAAGATACTGCACAGCGCAATTCGCCAAAAAACTCCTTTTTTTGTTATATTCAAATCCAATTTTGCTATAAAGTTTTATTAAGTTTTCAGTATTACCGATAATCATCAGCCGCAAACGATGTGATACTGTTCCCTTTTCGTTTACGTATTCTTTTCGTTCACTTATTTTATACGCGGTAATCCCAAACTCAGAAAGCTGCAAAGAAACAGCTGTTAAGAACTCCTTTCCATTCCGGATATATTTATTCTTCTTATTCATAGAAAGAGTGGGGCAATAAAAATTATACCCGTGACCAGTCATTGTCTTGGGTGAAGACAATTCTGCGCCAAAAAGTGCGGCTAAAAATAAACGTTTTTGCCAAAGGACACCTTTAAGCAGCCACCGAGGAAAAGAATAAGGATTTCTGCATTTATTTCCTACAGGAACCCCTAATACACCTAACAAAGTTGCTAAAGTGCTTGAGCTTATTTTTAAAACGTATTCTTTTCGCTGAAATTCATATGTAGAATAAGCAGTAGTGATTTTGTGATTTCTTTCTCTTGAATATATCCCTGCCGCATCAAATCCTATCTTTTCTAAATCCTTCTTGATATTTATCAGATCTTCTTCTTCCCCATAAAAAGAAACATTTCCCTTCCCTGTTTTGTTTGCAAAATAAACCGTGCCATCTCCAAAAGAATATCCCATTATCTTAATGAGATACGGAAGTTGCGGAGAATCATATCGTAAAGGTAATAATTTTTTTTCTCTAAACTGTTTCAGAATTTGAGGTATTGCGTTCCCACGACAATCTTTACCTAACCCTAAAAGAAATTGTTTTACGCTATCTTCATCGATAATAATATTTGAAGAGGGTGTTTGGTATTCCACTCCCTCAAAAGGATAAACTGCCGCATTTTCTCCAACCGACAACCTTCCAACTTCTTTCATTCCGTCCTTTGTATAAAAAGGGTGATCTTCGGTGGCGATTATCTCTCTTCCCGATAAAGTTTTGATCTTATAAACTTTACTTTTGGGTTTTTGTTTTAAAAAGGCAGCGATTTTAGTAGAACTTTTTTTATTCTCAGTAAAATCTGCGCATACAAGTGTTTCATTGCGAAAATTATTCTCATAATCTTTTATTTTAATCTTACATCCAAAGTCATTAAGGATAAAGGTCTCTCCACAAAGGCAATTTATGTCATATCCCACACCGCCGGGAGAAATTACCCCGCCATTTTCAGGATCGGTCGCTGCAACTCCGCCAATGCAGAATCCGTAACCCCAGTGAATATCAGGCATAGCCAGTGAATATTTAACAATACCGGGCAAAAAAGCAGCATTAGCAACTTGCTCAATAGCTTTATCGTATTTTAAGCTAGGCAAAAAATAATCACTGCTATAAATAATTCCATCAACCCGCATTCCAGGCTTATAGCTTTTTGGAATACGGAATTTACAATCTGATATTTTTTCTAACAAGGCCATGTCTTAGGTAGGTTATTTATCATAACTTATGTTTTTATTATACATCAAATATAACTTCG
>JAIWAR010000018.1:10000-21077 GCA_048634245.1 Methanosarcinales archaeon
ATCGAAATTTTCGTTACTCATTCCAGGATAATCTCTTCTGTACGCTCCAGCACGGTTTACACCAGCACCTTCACTGCCCACAGAACGCTCCCCTACTGCCCCCCGACATCACATCGGGAGACCCGCAGTTTCGGTAGTAAGCTTGAGCCCCGATTATCTTCGGCGCAGAGTCACTCGACCGGTGATCTGTTACGAACTCTTTAAATGATGGCTGCCTCTAAGCCAACATTCCGGCTGTTTTTGCAACTCCACATCCTTTACCACTTAGCTTACTTTTAGGGACCTTAACTGGCGGTCTGGGCTATTTCCCTCTCGACTATGAAGCTTAGCCCTCACAGTCTCACTCCTTAGCTAGTAACCTAGGAAATTCGGAGTTAGGTTGGGGTTGGTATGGATATAATCCACCCTAGCCCATCCTGTGCTCTACCTTCCTAAGCCCACCACTAAAGGCTGACCCTAAAGTCATTTCGGGGAGAACTAGCTATCACCAGCCTTGATTAGCCTTTCACTCCAACCCACAGCTCATCCGAGCCTTTTTCAACAGACACCGGTTCGCGCCTCCATTCCGCTTTCGCGAAACTTCACACTGGCCATGGGTAGATCGACTGGCTTCGAGTCTATTACTTACCGCTAAACGCCCTATTAGGACTCGATTTCTCTGTGCCTTCTCCCGACACTTTCGTGCCGAGATTAAACTTGCGATAAAAAATAACTCCCTGGACCATTATACAAAAGGTACGCCATTGCGCAACCGAAGTCACGCTCTGACCGCTTTGTAAATTTATGGTTTCAGATTCTATTTCACTCCCCTCACCGGGGTTCTTTTCAGCTTTCCCTCACGGTACTAGTACACTATCGGTCTGATACAAGTATTTAGCCTTACCCCGTGGTCGGGGCAAATTCCCACTAGGTTTCACGTGCCTCGTGGTACTTGGGAATATTAATCAGGAAGTCTTACTTTTTTCATTTACAGGACTTTCACCTTCTATGGTTTCGCTTCCCATCGAATTCAATTAAAAGTAAGATTTGTAACTTCCCGAGAGCACTGCCACACTCTCCACTAATATCCCACGACACCTAATGAGCAACGCCGGCAGGCTTTAACACTCATTAGGTTTGGGCTCCTCCCATTTCGCTCGCCGCTACTAAGGGAATACCTTTCGGTTTCTTTTCCTCCGGGTACTGAGATGTTTCACTTCCCCGGGTTATTTTCCTCCGCCAAAGACGGAGGATTCTTGAGTATTACCTCAAGAGAGTTAACTCATTCGGAAATCTGCGGGTCAAAGGCTACTTGCGCCTAACCGCAGCTTATCGCAGCTTGCCACGTCCTTCATCATCCGTACCAACCAAGCCATCCACCATAAACTCTTACTATCTTGATACCCAACAAATTTTCAAAGAACACAATTTATGTTTTAAGCTCTAAACCTTAAGAGTTAAGACAAGATAAAAACACTTAACTCATACAGCTTACAGCCCTTTACTTACTATTTTTTTAAAAAGAACAATTTTATTTTTAATTTTTAATGGAGCCGGCCGGAGTTGAACCGGCGACCTCCTGCTTGCAAAGCAGGCATTCTCCCAATTGAACTACGGCCCCAGCCTGTCTTTTGAATGGGCCCATCAGGGATCGAACCTGAGACCCCCGCGTTATCAGCACGGTGCTCTTCCGACTGAGCTATGGGCCCGTTATCGAAAGCATCATTTTATTACATTTATGTTAGCTATCAAAAAAGCTATAAAAAATAAAAGCCTTTGGAAGGATGTTCTTGTATTTTTCGTTAGTTTACTCGCTAACGTTCGAGCTTTATTTTTTGCAAAGTTAAATTTTTAAGACCTCTCACATACGTTCGAGGTCATTTTTTAGCTTTGCTAAAAAATGAAAGGAGGTGATCCAGCCACACGTTCCCGTACGGCTACCTTGTTACGACTTAGCGCCAATCATGAAATTCACCGTGATCTCGATTAATCGGGACTTCGGGCGCCCCCCACTTTCAGCGCTTGACGGGCGGTGTGTACAAGGCCCGGGAACGTATTCACGGCGCCGTGATGATGCGCCATTACTAGCGATTCCAGCTTCATGCAGGCAAATTGCAGCCTACAATCCGTACTGAGCCTATTTTTTAGAGATTTGCTTCACCTCGCGGCTTCGCTTCCCATTGTAACAGGCATTGTAACACGTGTGTAGCCCAGGACATAAGGGCCATGCGGACTTGACGTCATCCCCGCCTTCCTCCCACTTAACGCGGGCAGTCCCTTTAGAGTGCCTCTTTTGGCGAACCAAAAGAGTAGCAACTAAAGGCGAGGGTTGCGCTCGTTCTCCCACTTAAGGGAACACCTCACGGCACGAGCTGACGACAGCCATGCAGCACCTGTGCTGGTACCTGACTGGTTACAGGTCATCCACCCTTTCAGGCGATTACTTCCAGCATGTCAAACCCTGGTAAGGTTTCTCGCGTAGCATCGAATTAAACCACGTGTTCCACCGCTTGTGCGGGCCCCCGTCAATTCCTTTGAGTTTTAGCCTTGCGGCCGTAGTCCCCAGGTGGGGCACTTAATGTGTTAACTGCGGCACCCATTCTTACGAACGAACACCTAGTGCCCATCGTTTACAGCTAGGACTACCAGGGTATCTAATCCTGTTGGCTACCCTAGCTTTCGTCCCTGAGCGTCAGATATGGACCAGAGAGCCGACTTCTCCACTGGCGTTCCTACCGATATCCACAAATTTCACCTTTACACCGGTAGTTCCACTCTCCTCTTCCATCCTCAAGCCTTATAGTTTAAAAGGCAGTTTTTCGGTTGAGCCGAAAGATTTCACCTTTCACTTATAAAGCCGCCTGCGGACCCTTTACACCCAGTCAAACCGAGTAACGCTCGCCACCTCCGTATTACCGCGGCTGCTGGCACGGAGTTAGCCGTGGCTTATTCACCGAGTACAGTCAGATTAAAAAGCTATTAACCTCTTAACGTTCCTCCTCAATAAAATGAGTTTACAATCCGAAGACCTTCATCCTCCACGCGGCGTCGCATCCTCAGACTTTCGTCCATTGGGAAAGATTCTCGACTGCAGCCTCCCGTAGGAGTCCGGGCAGTGTCTCAGTCCCGATGTGGCTGGTCACGCTCTTACGCCAGCTACCCGTCTTTGGCTTGGTAGGCCATTACCCCACCAACAACCTGATAGGACGCGGGCCCCTCTCACGGCGACAGCATGTAAACAGAGGCCGTCTTTGCCCTTAATATCACAGACATCAAGGGATTATGGAGTATTACCTCCGCTTTCGCGAAGCTATGCTCCTCCTCAAGGTAGGTTACCCACGCGTTACTC
Organism: Methanosarcinales archaeon; assembly: GCA_048634245.1. GTDB lineage: Bacteria > Omnitrophota > Gorgyraeia > Duberdicusellales > 4484-171 > Susulua. The sequence continues at coordinate 13,329 of JAIWAR010000018.1, forward strand.
ACCCGTTTGCCGCTATTTCGATATTACTCGTTTGCCTTCCCGAAGGTCGGCATCCTTATAATATCAAAATCGCTCGACTTGCATGCCTAATCCACGCCGCCAGCGTTCACTCTGAGCCAGGATCAAACCCTCCAAAGGCTTTTATTAGCTTAATTTTAGCATAACATTTCAAAGAACAATACGAAAAAAGAAGCCTCTTGAAAAGGTGCTTCTTTTCTCGAAAATATACTCACTTTTATTTAATTTTCAATAACTGAGGTGTCTTCCCATCCCGAAATCACCGTATCAATAGACCTTTTATACACTAATCTCTATTTTTGTCAAGTATTTTTTTAGCAAAACCCGGCAGAAAATATTTTTTTATCCTTGAAGATGGTTTTTGACATAATCCTCAATCCCATCTTCCAAAGAAAACCGGGCTTGAGTTCCTAAAACCTCCTTTAAAAGAGTTGTATCAGCCTCGGTATAATTCTGATACTTTCCTTCATAAGGATTATCAAAATAATCGGGTTTTAGGTCTAACCCCATCACCTTATTCAAATTCGCAACTATATCGTTGAAGCTTCGCGGAATACCGGTTCCTACATTTAAAATCACACTCTGTTTTGATTCCAACGCTTCAATGGTTATCCGGGCAGCATCTTTAACATAGATAAAATCTCTTTTTTGTTCACCACTTTTAAATATACGCGGCCTTTTTCCTGCTTTCATCTGCAGATAAAGTTGATAAGTCATGCTCGCGCTTAATTTTTTATGATACTCATTCGGGCCATAAACGTTGAAATAACGCAACCCCACAACAATCAACGATGAGCCTTTTTGGATATTTTTTTGCATTAAGCAATCGCAAAGATATTTAGAGTAAGCATAGGTATTGTGAGGAGTTATTTTCTCATCCTCTCGCATTGCCGAAGCCCCCCAACCGTAAACACCGGCACTGGATGCATAGACTAATCTTATTTTTTTATCCTGGCAAAAATTGAAAACATTTTTAAAGCCATTATAGTTTACCATCATCATTTTAGTATCATCATCCAATGTAGTATCGGTAATCGCGGCTTCATGGATTACTGCGTCTAGCTTAGGTAATTTTTTATATACCCTATCATCCAAAATATTACCACAAATGATTTCTCCCTTAACCCCTAAAAGATTCTTATAGTTGGCGCTAGAGAAGTCGTCAAGAATAACGGTTTCAATGCCTTTTTCCTCAAGCATTCTAACAATATTAGAACCGATAAGTCCCGCTCCGCCGGTAATTAAGATTCGCATCTTTCTTTACACTGTTTTTCCAAATCCTCTATCCTTTGCTCCAGGCGATGTAAAACTTCAATAATCGGATCAGGAAGATTATTATGATCTAACTCAACCCCGCTGATTTGTTTGCGCGCCGGAGGAAGTATCACTCTTCCCGGAACACCTACTGCAGTAGCATTTTCAGGAACATTTTTTATTACCACAGAACCGGCGCCAACTCTTGCACCCCTGCCCACTTCTATCGGCCCAAGCAGGATTGCTCCGGCGCCAATAACAACTTTATCTCCGATAGTCGGGTGGCGTTTAGTCTTTTCCTGGGAAACCCCGCCTAAAACTACCCCCTGGTAAATCAAAACATCATTCCCGATTTCAGCAGTTTCACCAATGACTACCCCCATACCGTGATCAATAAAAAACCGTTTTCCGATTTTTGCCCCGGGATGGATTTCAACACCAGTAAAAAAACGGCTAATCTGAGAAAGGAAACGGGCAAGAATTTTAAAGCTCTTATGCCAAAGCCAGCTTGAGGCGCGATGCAGCCAAATAGCATGTAGCCCTGAATAGCAAAATACAACCTCAGCCACCCTTTTTGCCGCCGGATCTTCCCGAAAAACTGTTTGAATATCTTCTTGTAAACGTTCTTTAAACCCCATAATATATCCTTAAAAAACCTACGCCTATTTAAAAAATATATCCAGAATAATCGAAAAATGCGGGAATGTCAAATATTTTATTGCGCTTTGATTTTATGCAATCCTGAAGATAGAAGCTGACTCTTTCTAAGGTATGTTTTTAATTTTCCAAAGGCTTTTGCACGATGACTAATTCTATTTTTCAAAGTCAGCGGCAGTTGGGCTACGGTTTTTTTGTAATGGGTAAGGTAAAATACCGGATCATAGCCAAAACCAGCCCGGCCGTTTATCTCTTTAGCGATTCTTCCTGCTAATTTACCTTCAAATATTTTAATTAACCTCTGGTTTTGAACTAAAACCAGGCAACAGCAAAAATGAGCATTTCTTTTTTTGCCCGCAACACCTTTTAGATTCTTAAGTAACTTCCGATTATTCAACTGATAAGTTGCATTAGGCCCCGCGTATCTTTTCGCGTAAATACCCGGGGCGCCCCCCAAATATTCTACTTCCAGGCCTGAGTCCTCACCTAAAACATAATCCTTTTTATAGTACCGGGATACAGGCATTGCTTTTTTTAGGGCGTTTTCCCGGAAAGTTTTACCATCTTCGGTTATATTAAATTTTTTATCCAGCTCATTTAAGGAAATAATTGTGGCCTTTAAACCCTTCAAAATACATTTTATCTCTTTAAACTTATCCTTGTTTTTTGTGGCAACAATCAGTTTCATAATCCCGGCAAGATATCTTTAAGAAGATTTCTCAAAATCTCAATTACTTCATTAATTCCTTTTTTGGCAAGCTTAAGAAAAATGCTTAAATCTTCATCCGTAAAAGAACCTCTTTCTGCGGCACCTTGTATTTCAATAAATTCACCTGATGATTTCATAGCAATGTTCATATCTACATGGGCTTGTGAATCTTCTATGTAAGTTAAATCCAAAATATGTTCACCCTGAGACAAACCCACACTTATCGCGCCCAAAAGGCCGTTTATGCACATCTCTTTAATCAAACTTTGTTTATAAAGCTTGTGTAAACAGTCAGCTAGAGCCACAAAACCGCCAACAATCGAAGCAGTTCTTGTTCCGCCATTAGCCTGGATAACATCACAATCAATCCGTATAGTTCTTTCGCCCAATCTTCCTAAATCCACTACGCTGCGTAAACAGCGGCCAATAAGCCGTTGAACCTCCATATTTCTACCGGATATTTTGTCGCGAGAGGTTCTGACATGGGTTGCCCGGGGAAGCATCCGGTACTCAGCAGTAACCCAGCCCTGGCCGGAATTACGTAAAAATAAGGGGACATTTTTATCAACGGTTGCCGTACAGATAACTTTTGTATTACCCAGCTCAACAAGACAAGAGCCTTCGGCATACTTCATAAAGCCTCTTTGAATATTAATCCGCCTTAGTTGATCGTTTTCTCTTCCGTCGTTACGCTTCATTATATCCTCCCGATGAAGTAAACGGGGCGGGGCAGGCCCGCCCCCTACATTTAAATCAGATGCTTATAAATATCCCGACCCTTTGCGTCAATCCCAACAATTAAAGGGAAATCTTTTACTTCTAATTGATATATTGCTTCCGGGCCCAGCTCTTTAAAACAAATTAATTTTTTCCGCTTAACTTTCTTAGCCAATAAGGCTCCACAACCGGCCGGAGCAATAAAATAGATAGCTTTATTTTTTTTAATTAGACTTCTAACTTTTAAACTTCGCCTTCCTTTGCCAATCATGCCTACCAATCCTTTCACAAGAAGGGCTTCGGTAAAGGCATCCATACGCGAGGACGTTGTAGGGCCGCAGGATCCAATCACCTTACCCCTGGGGGTTGCAGTTGGCCCGCAATAGTAAATAACCTTATTTTCTAAATCTAAGGGTAATTTCTTTTTATTCTTTATTAGTTCGGCCAGCCTTTTATGAGCTTGATCTCTTGCCGTATAAATTACTCCTGAAAGCAAAACCTGATCGCCAGCCTTTAAATTTGCAATACTTTCTTTTGTAATCGGGGTACTGATTTTTTTCATTTTAATTACTTTCTTCTATCTTTAAAGTTTTCAATGCTGTTTCTACATCTTTTTCTAAGTCTTCGTAAAATTCTGGGTGTGTTGAAAAATATATAGTAAATTGTCTATTGTTTTTATAAAAAACTATAGACTTAGCTTTCATGGAAAGGATGAATTTCTTCCCGTTGATAAAGAATTCCCAAGCTGAAATGCCATTAATGAGTCTCTTTCTGCTACCCGTAACTTCCATGCCATATTCACGCCCCTGTTCTTCTATGAAATTAATATGATCTTGCCTGACGCTCTTATCATCAAGAACTGCTAAAAGTTCCTCATCCGCGTATCCATTTTCACATTCAATAAGTGTTATTTGAAAAATAGCTGGATACGCAGGATAAACAACATCAAAAACAACTCCATCTTGAAAATGTTTCTTTATTGTAAATCCTTCTGGAGGAATAATTTTAAAAAGGCCTGACATATGTTCAAAATAGCCCTGCGTATTCACTTCAAGTTTTCCCAAAGATTCTTCGAAATCCGATAAATATTCATTAAATCTGTCTTTCAAGAGAGCAATGTAACTCATGCTGTACATAAGATTATTCTTAAAAAATAAATAAGTTTTCATTCTAACTATACCATGCTCCGTCTTAGTATCCCGAGAATAAATCTGGCATGGAACCTCTAAAAGTCTAATTTCTTTTTCAAAAATATACTTATTATTTTTTCGATTCCTAGATAGAGTTTTTTGATAATCTTTTAAAGTAGATCGAAAAGGAAGGAATACCTGTATCAGGGCTCCTTCTTTTGGAGCCGCATAGCCAACAAGTTCTGCCCCTTTTGCTTTAGTATTTTTGGTCTTTGTCCACCCTGAAGGAAAAATAAATTTAATTCCATACTTCAACAATTCTTCATCGGCTTTCTCTTCTGAAGAATCTGCTAAATCTTTACCCGAAGCGGAAGTATTTATTTCAATTAGAGGTTCTTTTTTTATTTTTACAGGCAAGACGACTTTAATTCCGTTAATTGATTCTAAATCATCCAAATAATAAGTTATTGGCACACCTGAGATATCTACTTTTATATAATCATCTGTTTTCTCAATTATTTTTTTGTCTATTATCTTGCCTGATTTGAGAACGATATTCTCAGCAAAAGAAGATATCGCCAAAAACAAATTCAATAAAACAAACAACAATAAATCTACCTTAATATACCTCACCATCTCTCCTTTTTTATCCACGTAAAGCTTCAAACTTCTACCTTATGTAAATATAATAAAATATTTTTTTGTAACCGGGGTGCGGATTTTTTTCATTTTATTATTCTGTTTCGGGCCGATACGGGGATCGGCCCCTACATATTTATTGTTATGGTGGCGCTTCTTAGGGCATGGCAACTTATATTTACTCCTACGGGTAAACCGGCAATATGAGTAGGTATTTTTTCTATCTTTACGGCCAAACAGGTATATTTTCCGCCTAAACCCATAGGGCCGATGCCTAAAGCATTTATCTTTTTAAGCAATCTTTTTTCCAAAATATTCAAAGATTTATTCGAATTCGGTTTATCCACTCTTTTAAGCAAAGCTTTTTTTGCTGATAACAAAGCAGTATCAGAAGTTCCGCCAATACCTACCCCAATTATAAAGGGCGGACAGCTCTCGGGACCAGCAGCTTTTACGCTCTCAACTATAAAATCCTCAATTGCAGCGAAATTTACCGTAGGGTTAAACATCCTCAGCTGCGACTTATTCTCACTGCCAAAACCCTTAGGGAAAAGAGTTATTTTTAGCCCTTTTGATTTTAAAGAAAAATCAAAATGATAGGCCGCTCCTCCATAGGCCGGTTTCGTCCTCAATAAGGGGTCAACTGTCGAAGCCCTCAGATAATTCTTTTTATAACCGTCTTTAACAGCCTTATCTATTGTTTTAATCAGCGACGAAGTAACTTTAATGTTTGTTCCAACTTCAATAAATACGATTGGCAGCCCCGTATCCTGACAAATTGCAATTTTCTCTTTTCGCGCAATTCTCGCATTTTCAAGAATCCAGGATAAAGCTTGTTTTGCCGTTTTGTTTTTTTCTCGGCCGGCACTCTCCTTAAGGAGCTTAAAAACATCCTCCCTTAATAAAAAGTTTGCTCTTGCAATGGCTTCTTCTATTTCTTTCCCTACCTTTATCAAGTTCATTTTACGCCCCACCTTTTATGCAATTGAGGGATTATCCTGGTTTTAACTCCTTCCTTTTTGCATACCGCTTCAAAGCCGTTCACTTTTGCTTTTACCATAGCTTCAACCGGATTCTCCGGCTGTAGGACCATACTTATGTTTTTTTTTACGTTCTTAATCAGCTCTATTGCGCGATGAATATCCTCTGCTTTTGTTGTTAAACCTACGACCACCTTTACAAAAATATCCCTATCTTTAGCAATTCCCAAAAACTTCTTATGCTCTTCCCAAAAAGGCTTAAGGCCTGTAGACGAGGGTAATTTAAAATCCATAGCGATTATATCTACCAAATCGATGATCTCTTCTAAGTTTTCATGTAAAGTTCCGTTAGTTTCAAGGTAAATGGTTTTACCCTCTTTCTTTAATGATTGACTTAACTTTTTTAAAAAATCGATTGGAATAAGAGGCTCACCGCCGGTCAAAGATACGGAATGATACCCATCATAAGAATTAACCTGCTCAACCAAATCTAAAACGGTCTTTTCCTGATAATCGGTAAGTTTCGTATCACAAAACCGGCACTCCAGGTTGCACCCGAAAAAACGCACGAATACCTGTAAAATTCCCTGGTAAAGCCCTTCCCCCTGAATACTTTTAAAAACCTCTGCTATTTTTGCTTTCATCTTTTACTTATTAACGGATCGCCAGCCTCTAATGCTCTAAAAGCTTTTGCTCTGAACCTACAGCTATCGCACTTCAAACAAGGTTTATTTCCGCCCTGATAACAAGACCATGTAAACTGAAAAGGAACTCCTAATTTTAAACCGATTTTTATTATCTGTTTCTTGCTCTTATTAACCAAAGGCGCTTTTATCGCTATCAAGCCGCCTTTCATGCCTAAATTAGCGGCTTTTTGAAAATTTCTTAAAAATTCAGGCCGGCAATCAGGATACCCGGAATAATCCTCAGTGTGAGCGCCAATAAAAATATATTCCGCACCTATGCTTTCAGCTAACGAAAACGCGTAACTTAAAAAAATAATATTTCTTCCTGAAACATAGGTAGAGGGAATTCCCTTCTTGTTTAAATTTCGGTTCAAAGAAATCTTTATCCTTTTATCGATCAAGCTTGACTTAGCCCAAGATAAATCTGTATTTACAATATAATACTTTACCCTATTTAATCGGGAAATTTTCTTAGCGCACTCGACTTCCTTTCTATGCCTCTGTTTATAATCAAAAATAAGCGCTTGAAGCTTGTAATTTTTACTTTTAGCCCAATAAAGGGTGACCGCGGAATCCGCCCCTCCGGATAGAAGAATTACCGCTTTTTTACTCTTATTCCTCATCATAAATCGCGCAAGAATTTTCCGTTTCCCAAACACGGACTTCTTTCAGTTTACCGCCGTCTACCGATATTTTATCTTTTAGTTTAGTAAAGATATACTTGGCAATCTCTTCAGAGCTAGGATTGTGTCCTTTTCCGCCTGAGGCGGATCCGCCTTTGGCGGAGAAGTAATCCAGCTCATTAAGATATTTATGGTCTAAATCGTTCAAGATACCTTTAGTGATTTTCTTTAAATCACTAAAATCCATAACCATCCCCAAAGGATTAAGCTTACTCCCCGAGACTAAACCTTCCACTTTCCAATTGTGTCCGTGAAGAACTTCGCACTTGCCTTTAT
>JAIWAR010000019.1:0-20530 GCA_048634245.1 Methanosarcinales archaeon
AATAAGCACACGTTTACCCTTAAGGGCAATATCTTTTATTGATTTCTTATTCATATTTGGTTACTTCATCATGTACTTAATCAAATCCACAATCCGGCAAGAATAACCCCATTCATTATCATACCAGGATAAAACCTTAACCATATCTCCCAGACAAAATGTCTGCTGAGCATCTACTATTGAAGAAAGTGGATTCTTCTTAAAATCTATTGACACTAACGGCTCTTTGCTTACATCGAGAATGCCTTTTAACTTTCCCTGAGCAGCTTCAGTCAGAGCTTTATTGATCTCTTCGGCTGTAGTTTCTTTTTCTACCTGTAACACTACATCCACAATAGAAACATCAGGCGTAGGGACACGTATTGCCAAACCATCCAACTTGCCTTTTAATTCGGGAATAACCAAACCTACCGCCTTAGCTGCTCCGGTAGTAGTCGGTATCATAGAAACAGCTGCTGCCCGGGCCCGGCGTAAATCAGGATGAGGATAATCTAATATCCGCTGATCATTAGTGTAAGAGTGAATTGTAGTCATAAGGCCTTTTTTGACGCCAAAAGTATCCTTAATAACCTTTACAACCGGGGCAATACAATTAGTAGTACATGAAGCATTAGATACGATATCGTCTTTACCGGCATCATATTTTTCTTCATTTACCCCTAAAACAAAGGTAGCAATATCCCCTTTAGCCGGTGCGGATATGATAACTTTTTTTGCTCCGGCCTTAAGGTGCCCTCCGGCCGTTTGAGCGTCACGGAAAAAACCAGTTGATTCAACTACCACTTCAACTCCTAAATCAGCCCAGGGAAGCTTAGAAGGATCTCTCTCGGATAGGACTTTAATCTTTTTACCGTCAATTACAAGAGAATCTCCCTCTGCTTTCACTTCGTTAGGAAGAATACCAAAATTTGAATCATACTTAAGAAGGTAAGCTAAAGTAGCTGCATCAGTAAGATCATTAACAGCTATAAAATCAATATCGCTCTCACCTCTTTCCAATGCTGACCTAAGTACTAATCTCCCAATTCTACCAAAACCATTAATTCCTACTTTTATTCCCATTTTTTCCTCCTATATGCTTTAATACTGCGGGTTTGATAAATCAAACCCCTGCTTCTCTTAAATACTTTGCCGCCAACTCCGGCGGTGTAGAATTTATATAAAAACCCGTTCCCCATTCAAACCCGGCAATTTTACTTAAACTTGGCATAACCTCAACATGCCAATGGTAAACCCCGTTAGACACAACCCCATCTTTAACAGGATAAAGATTATTGCCGTTTCTATTAAGAGAATTAGTATGAATAATAAAGTTATACGGCGGATTATCCAATAACGCCTTTATTCTGGCAAGGATATCCTTTAATATCCGGGCAAAATTATCAACTTCGGCTTCACTAATATCAGTGAATGACGATTTATGTTTTTTAGGAACAATGGTTATCTCAAATGGTGAACGTGAAGCAAAAGGGCAAAAAGCATAAAAATCTTCATTTTCACAGATCTCCCGAAGCTTTTCTTTCTTCTCCTGGCTCACCATATCGCAAAGCACACAACTCTTCTTGCTCTCAAAGTAACTCCGCATACATTCAAATTCTTCGCTAACTCTCCGGGGAACTATTGGTAAAGATATCAGCTGAGTGTGGCTGTGTTCTAAGGAAGCTCCGGCAGCTAAACCGTAATTTTTAAATATCAATACATACTTAAAACGCTTGTCTTTGCCTAACTCAATACTTCTTCTCTTGTAAACTAATATTACTCTTTTAATATCTTCAATGCTAAGGTCAGCAAGCTGTTTATTGTGATCGGGGCTTTCTATAACAACCTCGTGTTCTCCTACCCCTTTACACCTCTGGAATATCCCCACATCCTCTTTCTCTACATCAGATTCATTGGTCAAAGCCGGATATTTATTAGGAACCGTTCTAGTCAGCCACCCCGGGGTATTCTTAGCTGTATTTGCCGGACGATCAGCATCAATCTCCGGAGGAGTTAAACCCTCATTTCCTGGACAAAAAGGGCAAGGCTTATCATCCGCACTATCACTCTCTTTGAGCTTAAAATCACTGGGCCTTTTGCCTCGTTCAGTAGCAATAATAACCCACCGCCCAATAATAGGGTCTCTTCTTAACTCTGACATTAGCCTTAAACCTTTCTTTTCTGCTAATTTAAGAACATACCTACTTTAAAACACTCTTTTCTTAACTTAGGATTAATGTTTTTCCGGGAAATTATTATAACAACCGCGAGATAAAATGCAAGCGATTTTAATTCATTATTCGGGGGGTTATTGAAGGGTCAACTTCAGAAATCTCTTTTTGCCGACTTTAAAAATTACTCCTTCGGGAGGTATTTCTAAGTTCTGTTCTTTTACAACAGCAATTACTCCAGCCTCTGAATCTAAGAGGGAAATTCCGCCTTGGGAAAGAAGCCGCCGAGCCTCATTCTTGGAAGCTGTTAGCTTCGCATCATATAAAACTTCTATTATATTCACTGTAGATTCCTTCACTTTATATATTTGCACTTTCTTAGGCAGCTTTCTTTGCGAAAACACATCAACAAACTCTATCTTTTCCCGCGAAGCTAACTTTTTAGAGTGGTAAAAAGATACCAGATTTTCGGCCAAAGTTAACTTAACCTCTCTAGGGTGCCTTTTTTTCAAATCTTCAATATCCAAGTCACTAAGAAGCCTGATATACTCCCACATAACCTCATCGGAAATACTCATTATCTTACCAAACATAGATTTGGGATTTTCGGTTACACCGATATAGTTATCTAAAGATTTCGACATTTTATTCTTTCCGTCTAAACCTACTAAAATAGGCATGGTAGCAATTACCTGGGGAGTTTGTCCGAAAGCCTGCTGCAGGTGCCTGCCGACAATTAGATTAAATTTCTGGTCAGTTCCGCCAAACTCAATATCAGCCTCCATCTTACAGGAATCATAACCCTGTATTAAGGGGTAAATTATCTCTAAAACCGTAAGCGGTTTTCCCTCTTTTATTCTTTGAGAAAAGTCATCCCGCTCAAGTATCCTGGCTATAGTATAAGAGGAAAGAAGAGAAAGAAACTTAGGCAGTTCCATTTTTTTATACCAAATACTATTATAGATTATCTTGGTTTTTTTCTTGTCCAGAATTTTAAATACCTGTTGAGTATAAGTAGCGGCGTTAGACTTAATCTCTCTATTCCCTAAAAGCGGCCTTAAAGCGCTTCTCTGGGAAGGGTCTCCTATCTTAGCGGTAAAATCGCCAATGATAAGATAGACCCGATGGCCTAAATCCTGTAATTTTCGCAGTTTTTTAAGAAGTACGGTATGCCCCAGGTGGATATCTTTCGCGGTGGGATCAAAACCAATTTTTAATTTAAGAGGCCTGTTTTTCTTAAAAGAAATTTCCAGCTTGAGGATTAATTCTTCCTCATTAATTAAATCAACGGAATTTTCTTTTATTAATTCAAGATGCCGGGTTATCTCACTCTTCACCCCATTAAACATACCACCTCAATTACCTGTTAAAACAAAATCTCTAATGGGGTTCATCCATTTTTGTTGAAAGGCCGATTTTCGCTGAACCGGGATCGATTTTTATTATTTTGACTTTTAGTTTTTCTCCGGATTTAAGCTCATCCATGCTATCCTTTTCTATCTCTCCGGAAAAAACCAACCCTTCCAATTCCTTATCTATCTTCACAAATACTCCAAAATTAGTAACCTTAATCACCTCACCTTCTATAATTTTTCCTATAGGAAATTTTTCTAAGATTTGGGGCCAGGGGTCGGTTTCCAACTGCTTTATACCTAAAATAATCTTTTTACTGCTTCGATCTAATCCTAAAACCTTCCACTCATAACCATGCCCTCTTTTTAAAACTTCCTGGGCCCGAGTGAGCCTTTTTGTCCAGGAAATATCTTCATTGTAAATTATGCCCTCTAAACCATTAGCTAATTCTACATAAGCACAGCCGTCACCAAAACCGCTAACCTTACCGGTAACTACACTGTCAATGGTAATTAAACTTTCCACGTCTTCCCAGGGGTCTTTTTCCAGCTGCTTTACGCTTAAAGATATCTTTCTTTCTCTGGCATCAACGCTAATCACCTTTGCTTCTACGGTATCACCGATAGCAAATGTTTCCTGCAGATTAATAAATCTTTTTGTCCAGGAGACTTCGCTTATATGAACTAACCCTTCAATCCCTTTTTCCAACTCTACGAATATCCCGTAATTCTGGATATTAGTGATTCTTCCCTTTATCAAGGTACCGGCAGGAAATTTCTCGTTTATCTCTTCCCAGGGATCAGGTGTAGTTTGCTTCAGGCCAAGGGAAATTTTTCCCTTTTCTTTGTCAAACTTTAAAACCATTACCTGGATTTCATCCCCTACAGCAACAATCTCTGAAGGATGGGTAATTTTTCTCCAGCTCATATCAGCTATATGGAGAAGTCCATCCACCCCTCCTAAATCAATAAAAGCACCGAAGTTGGTGATGCTTTTTACGCGCCCCTTTCTCACCTTGCCTTCTTCAATCTCTTCCCAAATCTTTTTACGCAAGACTTCTTTTTCCGCTCTTACAGCATCCTTACGGGAAACGATAAAGCTTCCCTTGATTTTATTCATCTTTATAATCTGAAACTTAAATGCTTTGCTGATAATCTGCTCACTATCAAAAAATCTGAAAGAAGAGAGGCTCATCGGAAGAAATCCCTCTACTCCAAAAACATTCACGATATATCCGCCCTTTACCTTACGGGAAACTATTCCCTCAACCAGGTCTCCTTCCTTGTAACTATTCACCAAAGTTAACCAGCCTTTGGCTTCTCTGGCTCTTTTAAAAGAAAGAACAATTTTGCCCTCTTCATCTTCAACATTCTCGACATAGACATCGATTTCTTTTAGGTTATCTATATCGACCCCTTTAAATTCCTCGCGAAGGATTATCCCCTCAGACTTATAACCCACATCGATTACAACCTCGGTAGGATTTACAACAATAACTTTACCGGTTACAATCTCCCCTTCACTTAACTCTTTGATAGAATCATAGTAAGCATTCGCTAATTCCGTAGATACACTACCCATTTTACCTTTATCCTCCTTAAGATAAATTATCCGCCTGAAGCGGACCAAACACGCCTAAACCCGCTTTTAGCGGGTAATTTTCATTATAAAAATTTTTCCAATTATCTCCTAAATCACCGGCTTTGTCAATAAAAAGAAAAAAAACGTAGTTACAAGCTTTTTTCTTGACTTTTCTTCACCTTAGGTTAACTTGATAAAAGAGTAACTTTACTATTACCTCTAAAAAAATGCTTTTACGGATAATTCAACTTATTACCTGGGGAATAATTTTAGGCTATGTCTTTTTTCGCCCGTTTATAGCTGAGCCGCCTTTCTGGAAACTAGATATGATACTTAACGGATTTCTGCTAATCTCTTTAGCCGGTTACGGCTTAGGAAAACACATAAAAATAAAGCTGATTGACAAAGCAATCATCCTCTTTTTTTTAAGCCTGCTCTTATCCCTCGTGAATTCCAATAGCATAATTGTTAATTTGCCCCAACTATACAAATATTTATCTCTAATAGCTGTATTTTATCTTGCCCGGCTTTGCAACGCGGGCGAACGAAAACAAATATTCTATGTTCTGCTGATAAGCGCCTCTTTAATTTCTCTGTATAGCCTGCATTCTCTTTTTGTTGTTTCGCAATGTACCTTGGAATACCTTTCAAAAAATAATATAAGCTATTCCTTCGCCGAAGAATTCTTAACCTCCAAAAGGGCTTTTGTCCCTTTCTTTTCCCCGAATCTTCTCGCGGGATACCTTATCGCGGTAATGATGCTTTGCCTAAACATAGTCATCCAAAAAAGAAAAGAGAAAAACGGCTTATTCGTTTTAAGCGCCTTTTGTTTATTCATAAGCTCGCTTACATTGTTTTTTACCAAGTCCGCGGGAGGTTGGCTTATTCTCATCATTACTTTTTCCTTATTTCTACTACTGGGAAAATTACTGAATAAAAAGAGTATTTTAATAATAGCTTCCTTAATTATCCTCTTCGGGGCCATAACCATAAACAGAGAACTAAATGAGGCCCACTTTAAAAAACCTCTGTTTTCATTAGACAAAAAGATATCTTATTGGAGGGAAACAGCAAAAATAATAAAACAGCACCCGTTAACCGGTATAGGCACGGGCAATTTTTCCCTGAAAGAAACCCGTATCGCCCATAATTCCTATCTTCAAATATGGGCGGAAATGGGCATCTTAGGAATAGTAAGCTGGTTAATGATTGTTTTTATCTTTATTAAAAAGGGGATAAAAAATCTACACTCCGGAAATGATTATTATAGCTTAGGGATTCTGATGAGCGGGTTATCTTTCCTCTTTTACAATCTGATTGATTACAGTTTTTTTATATCTCAAGGCGCGTTTCTATTCTGGATGGTTCTTGGATTTACAGTAGGCTCTGCCGGAAAACGTAGTTCTCTAACGGGATAAATGTCTACGCAGATCTTCGGGCGGTAAAAACTAACCTTACCGAAAACAAAACCGCCAAGAAGACAAAAACCAAAAAAAAGATATTTATGCCAGAAGTAAGAAAAACTCCGCTTATTCCCCACAGAAAAGTCACTAAATAAATACCCCATAAAGCCGATTTAATCTTTTTCCCGGAAGAAAGCAAACACAAAAATATATGGTCATTGCTTTTTCGCAAAGGTACTATGCCCTTTTTGACACGAACAACAATAAGATGAAAAGTATCTATCAGCGGGAAAGCTAAAATAGCCAAAGGGATAAAAACCGAAAAAGGATTACTTAAATCCGCGTAGTCACCGTGCATACTTAAAGCGGCAAACAAAAACCCCAAAAAATGGCTTCCTGAATTACCCAATATAATCTTTGCCGGAGGAAAGTTAAGAATTAAAAAAGAAACTAACGCCCCGCAAAGGGCGGCGAATAACCCTGCCGTAAGAAAATTCCCGGTTATGAACAAAACAGCAAAAAAAGATAACCCGGCAATCAACGACACACCCCCGCAAAGCCCATCGCCGATATCTAAAAGATTAAATACGTTAGTGATCCCCATTATCCACAAAAACGATATCAGATAATTCACCCAATAAGGAAGAAAATGTATCTGTATCAATTTTCCATTAATAAGAAATGCCCCTATGACGGCCACTTGAATGAATATTTTCTTAAAAAGAGAAAATTCACTAAAATCATCAACCAATCCGGCGGCAAAAATGATAAGAGAAAAAACTAAAATAGGGATTAGTTCAAAAAACGGGAATGTATCTCCATTATAAAGAGAAAAATACAACAATCCCAGCATAAATGACAACACTAACCCTGCCCCGCCAAGAATAGATATATTGTCTTTATTTTTAAAAACAGATGCTTTAAAGGGAAGGGCCTTTAATATATTTAACAAGATATACCCTGAAACAAATGACACCAGAAAAATAATTGAATAAACTCTCATCCGATTAAAACCTCTTGATAAACTTTTTCAGTCCGGTTTACCATTGCCTCATCCGACCAATATGTTAAATCTAACCTTTCTCTTGCAGCCATAACCAATTCATGCCATTGGCCATAATTATCCAGTACTGCCAAAACCGCGCGAGCTATGGCTTTTACGTCTTTACACTTAATAATAATGCCGTTTTCGTTATTGGCCAGAATATCCGAAATACCCCCTGTATCTGTCGCAACTACCGGCACACCGGATGTTAGGGCCTCAATAACTGCCAGCGGCAACCCTTCCCACAAAGAAGTAATAACTAAAATAGAAGCACGGGAAAAAAGTGAAATTATGTCGCTTACCCAGCCGGCTAAAAAAACATGCTCTGTTAATTTACGTTTGGCTATTTCTTTGCTTATGTTTTGGCGTAAAGGCCCGTCGCCTACGATAGAAAACTTTATATCCGGCCTCTCATTTAAAATTAACCTTACCGCATCCAAAAAATAGATTAAGCCTTTCTGGAGTTTCAGGCAGGATATATTTATTATCAAATCATCAGAGGGAAAATTAACCTTTCTTTTCAAAAAAATGCTATCCGCCCATTTTACATCTACCCCATAGTGTATCATAACAAACTTACCGGCAAAAGTCACTTTGTTTTTAATACCTTTGCTCAAATCCGCGGATGAAACAACAATTATTTTTTTTGTAATGCCGGCTGTAATCTTTTCTAAAAAAACATATAGGTTGTGCAGCAGCGGATTCATAAACTCATGAAAAGGCCAGCCGTGAACCGTATAAATAATATTTTTTACACCGGCTAAATAAGCCGCCCACCTTCCTAAAATAGACGCTTTGGGAGAATGAGCATGAACTATATCAAATTTATTTCTCCTGATATAAAAATATAGCTTGATAAAAGCGATAAAGTCACAAAAAGGATTTATGCCCCGCACCAACTCCGCCATTAGATTAACCTTCAAAAAAGAAAAACCCGTGAATTCGCCTTTAAGATAGCCACTGTTCCCGGCGCATAAATATATAAAGTACTTATCCTTATCCAGTTTTTTTATAAGAGAAAGCAGCTGCTTCTGAGCACCTCCCAGTTCTAAATGGGTAATAATAAAAAGAATTTTCTTTTTCATTCTAATTTTCAAAAAATTAATCTAATCTTACTTTGATATTCGACAGGGGGGTCAAGTCTTATGCTTGTAACTTAAGCCTTTTTGAAATTTTCACCATTCCTTCTCCTTCTCAAAGCTTATTTATTTTTGTAGATGTTATGCGATGAGATATTTCAAACGGAGAAAAAATCTTTTGTATGTTATCTAGAAACAGAAGATAGTTATCAAAAGAAATATTACCGGTATTTTTTTCTCTTGAGCAAGACCTAAAATTATCCCGACGGTTCTTACTTCGCCCATCTTCAAGCATTTCTTTCTTTTCTTCTTCAGTCAACATATTTAATTTCCTCTATGATTTTATGCAGCTCCATTTCTCTATCAAAAAGCCTGAAATACTCTCTTAAAAGTTCAATATCTAATCTGGGATAGTTATTTTTTATCAGCCCTTCGATATCCGCCATATCTTGATGTAACCGCTGCGGGTCATTTGAGCTGGATTGCACTTTAAGGCCTACTTGATCTTCTACCCTAAGTACTTTGATCTTGAATTCTTTGCCAATTACCTCTTTTTCTTCGGCTCTTTTCAGCATCTGTATAGCATATTTCCTATGAGCAAGCAAAAAATCAACTCTGCCTAATTCAATTTTATCGCTCAGGAAATTTAATACATCTTCGCTTTCGTAAATAAGTTTGTAACCGCGGTTAAGCATAATATCTTTAATTTTCCGGCTATCCTCGCTTAAAATAAGCAGGTCAATATCGCGCGTTGTCCTGGTTACGCCGCTTGCCTGCAAGGCAAAACCTCCGATAAGCGCAAAGCCTATTTTCTCGCGTTGGAAAGTTTCCAATAGGAATTTAAAAACTAATATAAAATCCATAGCTTCTCTCTATCCGATTCTTCTCTTTGTTTATAGAAACATATTCAATTATATCATCTTTTACCTCTAGATGACAACGGGTTTTTAGAAGCCTGTCATAGGTCAAATAGTTAACATCTAATTCTGTTTCATTCTAATTTTCAAAGATTAACCTGATTTTACTTTGATATTTCGAAAAAGACAAAGCATCGGGAATAAAAATATCCTGTAAACTTTTGTTTGGTATATTTTTAAAATTCAGAACCGTTTCTATAATCTTCTCCATATCGTACTCACAACCGGCTTTATATATTTGGGATATTTCCCGTAATCCTCCCCTTTTGGGAAAAAAGGTTAATTTACCATACGAAAGCGCCTCAACTGCCGATATCCCAAAAGGCTCTTCTCTTTTAAAGGGAAAGACGCAAATATCGCTCAGAGAAAAAATCTTACTAATATCATTTATAAAACCTAAAAAAATAACGTTTTTTAAATTATTTTCATCTTTTAACTTTTCGATTTTCCTTTTATATAAAATATTTCTTCGGATAACCAGCGTTATATCCCCGGCGATAATAATGAATAGATTTTTATGCCTAGCCAAAGCTTCTCTCATTTTCTTTATAAATTCATACTGGCCTTTTAAAGGATGAATGCGGGATATAAGAGAAATAACAACTGAATCTTGCGGTAGGTTAAATTCTCTTTTAACAACAGATGATTCATAAACTTTATAATTATCTGAATCCAGGGGCTCATAAATTACTTCTGATTTTTCACTAAAATATAATTTCTCCTTTATAAAATTAGACTGGCATATAACCTTATCGGAAAACCTCCTGACAATCAATCCTCCTATTCGATTCAATATATTATTGGGTAAAAGCTCTCTCACAAACCATATATGTTTTCTTTTTGTAATTTTCGCGATAAGCGCGGGAAAAAACAACAATAAACTGTTAGTACATACGATATCAATATTATGCTTTCTTATATAAAAAATGAAATAAAACAAGTTGAGAGGGGAAAAAAACAAAAAATTAAAAAGATAAACCGGCGAAAAAGAAAAGCTTAAGACAGGCAAGGGAAACCTTTTAATGCTTATATCGCCGGATATGTTTTTTATCTCCGCCTCTACGGGCCCACAACGAGGTAAAACCACAATGATTTCAAATCTTTCCTTTAAGGCTTTAATAAGATTTAACAGCCCCCTTTCTGCACCATAGATAAAAGAAGACGCGTTAAAAATAATAATTTTTTTCATCTTTAAGATTAGACTGCTCTTTATAGATTTATTGCAATTTTAACTTTAAAACAAAAACTTTCCATCCATTTTGCTAATGATAAGTTAATTTTGTTTCGAATTCTTTAAAATAATCCATTTCTTTCAATTACAAAGTTTCCTAACACCAACATATCTAAATTACTCTTAACAAAAGTATCATATGCGTCTTGGGGTTTATCCACGATGGGTTCTCCCCGCAAGTTAAAAGAAGTATTCAACAGCAAAGGCACACCTGTCTTTTGACGGAAACTATCAATCAACTTATAATACAAAGAATTATCTTGCTTATCTACAGATTGAATGCGGCTTGTTCCATCAATATGAGTAACAGCGGATATTTGTTCTTTATCTTTAACAGGAACTGTATAAAGCATAAATTTGGATGGATAATATTTCTCCGGATTCTCGACATCAAAAAATTCTTGCGCATACTCCTGTAAAACAGAAGGAGCAAACGGCCTAAAAGGCTCTCTAAATTTTATTTTTATATTGACCTTATCTTTCATCTCTATTCTTCGTGGGTCGGCAAGTATTGAGCGATTTCCTAACGCTCTCGGCCCCCACTCAAATCTTCCTTGAAACCATCCCACTATTTTCTGGGCAACCAAAGCCTCTGATACATAATCTACCAAGCCCCTATCGTCAGCAAACTCTTTATAGGATATATCTCGGCTGTTTAAAAAGCCTTTTATCTCATCATAAGAATAACTTTTTCCCCAAAAAACATGACGCATAATAAACTTTCTTGGTTTATTCAGCAAACAGTGCCAAACATATAAAGCTGCCCCCAAAGCTCCTCCATTGTCGCCGGCAGCCGGCTGAATAAAAATCCTCTTAAAAGGAGTATTTTTAAAAACTTTATAATTTGCTACACAATTCAAGGCAACTCCGCCGGCTAAACAAAGATTCTCCATCTTTGTCCTGCTATAAAGGTAATTTGCGATTTTTATTAAAATATCTTCGGTAACCTTTTGAATGCTGGCTGCAATATCAGCAAAACGCCTATTTTCCTTAATTTCTTCCTCTGTAGGCATAGCATTATCATAAACATAGTAATCTTTATCCAATATAAACCGGGTATCAGGCTTACGAGATTTGCCGAATAATTTAACAAAATTACTGTTAAAACAGTATCTGGTTGAATAATGATAAGAAAAATATTTCATGTTTAATTTAAAACTTCCGTCAAGACCCACTTTTATAAGTTCATAAACCTTATCTACATACTTAGGTTCACCAAACGCGCTCATACCCATAACTTTATATTCACCGTTATTTACCTTAAATCCCAAAAAAGCGGTAAAAACAGAATACAAAAGTCCCAAGGAATGAGGAAATCTGATTTCTTTTAAAATCTTAATCTCATTTTTACCCACCCCACCCCAATCCGCTTTGCCGGCTCCTAAGGTAGTAGTTGCCCATTCACCTACACCGTCAATAGTTAAAATAGCCGACTCTTTATAGGGTGAACAAAAAAAAGCGCTTGAAGAGTGTGAAAGGTGATGGTTAGAAAACAATATTTTATTGCCGGGAATATCTAAATATTCCGCAATTACAGCTTTTACCCAGAGTTTATCTTTTAACCAATTTATTGCAACTTTGCTAAAAAGCCCGCATGACTTTGGATAAGTTGAAAGAATCGTCTTGATAATTCTTTCGAATTTTAAGAAAGGCTTTTCATGAAAAACAACAAAATCTAAATCTTTTCCTTTTATACTCTCACGCTCAAGACAAAATTGAATGGCATTACAGGGAAAAGAAAAATCATGTTTAACCCGGGTAAATCTTTCTTCATGAGCTGCCGCAATAAGCATTCCATCTTTTATAAGGCAAGCCGACGAATCATGATAATAACAACTTATTCCTAAAATATACATTATTGTTCTTTTAAAAAATCGGAAATATTTTTAACATGTTTACTATCCTGCCACACGGGGCCTGATTTTATTGCTAAATAATCTTTAAAAAATTTTACAAAAATGCCAAAGGGAGTAATTAATATGAAATAAACTAAAAATAATATTATCCTGATTTGAATAGTAATTATTTTTTGAGCAGTGTTTTTAATCTTTTTAAAAAGTTTTTTCATTTATAAACTCAGCACAATGGCTTCCCGTAAAATTACTTACACCGGATTTTAAAATAAAGCATAGATGAAAGGCACCACAGCCGATGATTGAGACAACCATATTAATATGCTTAAAAAAACAAATACAACAACTATCGGCATCATCCACCACAATTTATTTTCCCATAAGAAATGAAACAGCTTTTTTAAAATCAAAAGTCTCGCGATTACTTTTTTAAACCAAGATTTGTTCCACATAACCGCCCTCCCTATCGTAATTTTAGGTTCTATTGTCTCTTAACGATAATATCTTTATGTTTTTTTAACCCTTTTTAGGAAAATAACGCTCTTTACAAAGGCGAGTGCATTTTTAAAAAATGCCTTAAAACCCGCGCGCTTAAAATTATACCATATTCGGGCAGGTGTAAGGTAAAACATCATAAATCCCTTGCGTTGCAGTTTTATCAGATCCTCCCGCTTTAAATCATTAACTTCTATTACGGCATTTCCGTACCGCCTATATTCGGAAAAATTATCCGTCAAAAGTTTGATGCCGTGTTTTCCCGTTTTGGCCATATCATAAAATTCGGTTGCCGGATAAGGTGTCGCAATGTTAATATATGCCTGATCGCAGTTTTTAAGACGTTTTAGGAATTCAAGCGTTTTAATAGCGCTTTTTTTCGTCTCCCCGGGGTTTCCCAATATGACAGATCCGTGCCCTTCAATACCTAGTTTTTTTGCCGCATCATACGCTTTTTCGTATGCTTCCAGCGGGATTTCTTTTCTGATTAATTTGGAAAGTTCCTTGCTTGCGCTTTCTATCCCAAACGATATCCTGACAAATCCCGCTTCTTTCATTACCTTCAGGATATTATAGTTTACCGTATTTGCCCGGGTCCATCCTTCCCATGTGATAGATAACCTGCGTTCTTTTATGCCGCTGCACAATTTCCTGACCCGGTCATGATTTAAGGTGAGGGTATCATCGATAAACACAAAGTGCCGGATACCGTGTTCTTCGACAAGGAACTGAATCTCGTCCAATACCGCGGTTATAGACCTATTCCTGACTTTTTTGCCAAATACTGTATGCGCGGAACAAAAAACACAGTTAAATGGACATCCCCGGCTTGTCATAATAGAAGTGAATTTAACGATTCCTTTTTTCGGAACACTCCATTTATATTTGTCCAGTTGTAACTCTTCACGCGCGGGAAAAGGCAGGAAGTCCAGATTATTGATTAAACCAGCCGATTTGTTTTTCTTGATCTCCCCCGACATTCTATATATTAAGCCAGGAACATCCTTTGCTTTTTTTTGCCCATCAAGAAATCGCAAAAAATCCAGTATGCTTCGCTCGCATTCTCCGTATAAACTATAATCAATAGCACTCGATTCAATAAGGCATTGATCCAAAACCGCGGTGCAATGCGCCCCCCCTACAAAAATAGGGATAGATGGGAACATTTTTTTAGATTTATCTGCCAGGTCCTTCACCACATGAAAAACAGGTGTGGCTACTGTAATACCTATAGCATGGGGATTGAACTGTTTAATCTCACAGAGTATGTCCGAAATAGACCATCCTTCTATCTCAGCATCTACGATCTTTACGGTATATCCCTCCCTTTTAATAACGGCGGCAAGATAACATAACCCCAGAGGAAGATATGCAAGCGCTACCTTTGCCGCGCTTCTATAGTTACCGAATACCGCACTCCATGGAGGTGAAATAAACAATATCTTCATAACGGGCTTTTTCCCTAATCTTTGAAGTGTTCCAAGCCTACTGCGCCTTCAGAAATCATTATTTTTTATGTTTTCTTTAAGCTTTTTCATTCTGTCTTCATAATGTTCCCAAAACTCACTAAGTTTCTCATTAATATACGCTATTACAGGTTCAACAAGAATCTCTTTCATACAACGGCTATTTAATTTACATTTTCCCTGTTTATAGTTAAACACACTCAAGCAGGGACTGCAAACAAGCCCGCGCCAAAAAACCTTGTGTGGTTTATAATCATATCCGCAAAGCACCGGAGATTCCGTACCAAAAAAAGAAATGCTCGGCAACTCTACGGATACTGCCAGATGCAAGGGACCGCTGTCATTAGTAAGAATCAAGAATGATTTTTTCATAAGTCCGATAAGCTCTTCAATATCTATCTTGCCGGCCATTGAAACAGCTCCGTCACCACATCGATCAACCGCCTGTTGCGTCCTCTCCTTCTGATCCGATTCACCTATAAAAATAATATTAAAATCCTGATGAAATTTTTTTACTACCTCAATAAAGTTTTCTAAAGGCCAACTCCTATCTATATTCGGAGAAATTTCACTCACATTTATATTTACCAAGATATTTGGCCTTTCCGGAAACATGTTTTCATTCTTAAGCTTCTCCTCTAGCCGTTTGAAAGCCTGAGCCGGTATCTTCGGGCCGTAAAGTGCAAAGTTTTCTTTGGTATAAAAAAAGGGGGGAATAAGCTTAAAAAAGTTCTCTATCATGTGGCAATGCGCGTTAACGTTAGCCTGAAAATCAATCATCCTTCCTCTATATATATCGCGCCTATAAAATCCAATATGATAGCTCGCTCGTAATAAGTATGAAAAAACCGCCGTATAGCGGGAAAAAAACTCTGCGTCAATAACAACATCCTGTCGTTGTCTCCTTATAATAAGAATAGTCTTTACCGTATCAAATAAAAAGGCAAGAAAAGAATTCTGGCGTATAGGATAAACATTTTGAGTAACATCATAAATTTTGGGGATAGCCTTGTTATTCGTAAAGGTGATAAATGACATCTCAATGCCTTTATACTTCTCTTTCAGCGCCTTAAGCATGGGAGTCATAAGCACAATACTGCCTATCCCCCACATCTTGATAACAACAACGCGGCGTATTTTTTTCGGTAGATTTTTTTTCCGTCGGTAGAATATCGATAAAATAAAGCAAATAATATGGCCGATATACTTATCGACCATTTGCATTAATGCTACTCTCATTCTATTTCCCCGTTAACCTTCGCAACAATATCCCTTATTCCCGTTAAATTTTCACCTATCGCGGGCCGGAAACAAACTTTGACATCTCAATTTATAATAAGACAACATCTATGAATAAATTTCATACCTTATCGCCCCAGTTAAGAATAGCATTTAGGTTAAGCGAAAACATGAGATTAAGCTCATCAAAACAAGCCACAATGCAAGACTCGCAAGACAAAGCAGACGGCTTACAAAAGGCTGCTTCCAGCCCATGCTCAAGGCAATTTATCGGCTTTATCCAGCCCATAGCATTGCCGCATGGATACACATCTCCGTTAGCATCAATGTAGCAATACAGCTTACCGGCCCAGCACTTATAATATTTTGAATGCTCTTTTTTGTAAACTATAGATAGGTCCTCCCACTCCTGGAGCATTTTTAAATATACATCCGATGAACCGATTACATTACACAAATCATCTTTTTTTCTTTTTCTCAAATATGCAATCGCAGCTTTATATTTTTCCGGGCTAACAGTTAAATCGTTTCTTATCTTGTTGAGATGGAATGAACCGCGAATATATTTCTCAGTATTCGTAGAGTAAAGTAAATGAAAATTTGACATAAAATTTTTCTCTTTAGCCATACTTAAAATAAAATCAATATGGTCTATATTCTTACCGGTAAGAACAGTTGTAGTCCAAAACTTCTTGTCCTTTTCCGAAAGAATATTTATGGCATCCAAAAAAACACGATACGCCCCCTCTCCACGTTGTTCATCGTGAACCTTCTCGGGGCCATCAAAACTCAGAAAAAAAATATCAATATCCTTTACTTTCTCCCATATTTCTGAAAGATTGAAACCGGTAGTAGCTATAGATACATATAAATCATGTTTTTTTGCCCGCTTAATTATCTCGCCGATATCGGCGCGCAAGAGCGGTTCACCACCGGTCAAGTGCAAACGCTTATTCCTCATCCGGGCAAGGGAATCGATAATTTCAAACGCTTCTTGCGTAGTTACTTCGTCTTTATGTATATTAGGAAATCCGCAATATGCACATTTCCACGGACATCGATTTGTAATGGAAAAATGACAAGATACCGGCTGCTTTAAATTATATATATTAGCCCGCAAAATAACCTGTAAAATATCTAACTTCTTTAATAAATCCATATAAAGGCGTTATTGGAAAATAGGTTAAAAATCAAATTTACCTCAGCTTCTCTATCCTTACTCTGCAATCTTCTTATTTTTCTTTTTCTCCGTCATTTTTCGAGGTTTTTACCTCCTTTAGGCGAGGAGTTCATTTTGCAACAGTACCATTATATCTTTAGCGGTTATTAATTAATTTCTCAACACAACAGATTTGATAACCTTATTATATATTATAAGGAAATGAAGGAGCATATCCTGAACGAATTTTTTTTGTTTCTTTTATGTAAATCCCGAGGGCTTTTTTTTCATATTCATTAGTGCTGCCGGAGGCCATAAGACCCGAAAGTGTTTCTAAAACCTCATTGCATAGAGAGGTTAAATCTTTTCTTTCATAATTTTTACTCCAATATAACATATAAACTTTTTTAAGGTTGAGAAAACCTTCAAAAGAGAATACCGCGTTTATTTCTTGAGGATAGATAGGAGCTTTTTTAAGCGCTAACTTTTCTTTTTTTCTTTTTTTTATTGCTTTTGTTAAGCCTTTTAGGATAGAGTTAGCATTATATTTTATATTTTTCTTAAAATTTAGAGATTCTCCTCTTTGTTTAGCCAAATCTCTATAAAATTCTTCAAAGTCTTTAGTTAGATTGCGCTTTCTTAAGATGATTGGTTCTAAAAAATCACTATACTTTTTTCTTAATTTTATAAACTCAGAATCGGTTAATTCTCCAAAATTATAGATTTTTGCCGGTAGGGTTAAATATTCAAAGAATCTATCAGGGAAACAGGATACAAACTTGATAAAACTATAATTATTTTCTAAATCTAAGGATATATTTTTGGAAATATAGGCCTTCCAGAACCGATAATAGTAAAAATCGCTTACTTTCGTATGCCAGGGAATAATATAGTCGTATTCTAGTTTATCCTGTCCTAAAAACCAAAAGGCATTGTCATTGTCTACGCGGATTATCTTTTTAGGATTGCCTTTTTTATCTATAGATTGAACTAAGAAATTTCCCAGATGAGCATCATAATTTGCCAGGAGCCAGTAGAGAACATGAGCTTTTATTGAATAATTAAAACAATCTTGAGAAAGGTTAGAGATATCGTGGCCACACATGATTCCTTTATTAGAAATATACCTTTGAATACTGCCGTAAATATCTTTGCCGTTTATATTTAAGCTTATAGGGTGGATTTCCGGAGTCTCTATGCCAAAGAGTTTATATACTCTATATACCACAGTATCAATTACGCCTTTTGTGTAATATGGATTTCTTTCTTCCAAAGCTTTAAATATCCATTTTTTTCCTAAGTTATCTTCCATAGTAAGATTAGGCCTGTACCCCCTCTTTGCTAACTGAATCGATGAGAACTTGAAGGTCAGCATTTTGAATGTTTCATTTTCCAATTTTAAACATTCTTTATAAACTTGAATAAGTTGAGCATAGGCATTATTATTGGTTTCTGTCTCGTAAGAAAATATACTTTGTGCAATTAATAAAGAAAACGCTGAAATAACAATAATTGCAACAAATAATTTAGTTTTTAACCACAATAACATCTTGCTTCTTAGTTTAGTCATATCTTCAGGGAAATTAAAATTTAGTAAATAAATATACGCGTTATTATACAATAGCATGAATAGAGAACCAAGAACTCACTAAGATTTCTCCCTTTGGTTGAAATAACACTATGGCAATATCAATAAACTTTTGAAAATTGTTCTCATAATCTTTTAGAGAAATACGATGTAATTCGGCAGAACCTGCACGGGAGTATAGATTTAGCTGTTTCATCGAAATGCTCCGCAATATCAAAATAGATTCCGATTCCTAAGTTAAAAAACAATGGGGCTATTTTCTCTTTTACTCTCTATGAACGTTCCTACAATCTTAAGTTATGCAATAAAAAAATATTTATCCTTTCCGGAAAAAGAACATCTCTCTCCAGAATTTCATATTCTTTAAAGTCCTTTATCGCCTCTTTTGCCGGTTTTTTTGTGTACTCGTTAGAAAACATTGACATACCCAAAAAGTCGGGCTCAGAGTTACTGCGGGAAAAAGCAATTAAAAATTCATATCTATTTCTATGAGATAAAAGTTCATCATTCACTTCGGTCGGAAAAGCCCCTGACGCGCTTAAGCGCGCTATGTTTTCTTTATCCATTATTTTGAGAAAATATTTTAAACGCACACAGACATCAGCCCTAAAATATTTCTCTTCTATAATTATTATATTTTTATTTTTAGTGCTTGCCTCTTGAATGATTTTGCTAAAATTCTCCATTGTTGATTGATGATTATTCACCTGAGGAGGGTGAGATAATCCGGGATTAATAAAATCGGAATTTTTTATAAAACTTACTTCAAAAAATTGATATCCGGCAAAACAAACAAATAGGAGAATAAAGATAAGTTTTGCGTTTCTTCTGAAATTACTCTGTAACAAACCAACCACAGATAGTAAGGCAACCGCGCCAAAGACAGGAAAAATATATACACTCTCCTTCATTGGAATTAATGAAAAAATAAGGTAAGGAACGCAAAACCACAAGAGAATACTACCAAAATTTTTCTTGCCTAATTTTCTAGCGTAAAGAAATAAGCCAATTAAAAACATAACAAAAAAGACGGGAGAAATGCTAGCGGCCATAGCTTTCAAATAATATGTTGCTTCTTCTAAAATAGTACCATTTTGAAATTTTGAAGTAGACAGCCTGTGAAAGAAATTTATCCAAATAATCTGCTTAAAATGTCCTAAATCCTGGAAAATTCTATACCACCACGTTGAAGCAAAAGCTATTGCCAGAATTACGGCAATTTTGACATTTAAAATATAATCTAACTTATGTTGCTTATTCCTAACTCGCTTAATAATCACATATAGAAAAGGCCCTACAATAAAAAAAAAGCACTGCGCCTTTATAAGCATCCCTACTCCTAAGGTTATACCAAACAATACACTGTATAAACGATTCTGGAATTCATCAGAGCAAAGAAGAAAATAGATTATTAAACAAATTATTGCCATCAAAGGAAAATCAAGGCCAAATTTACGGGAAAGGCCAAATACTCCAGGATAAAATGAGATGAGGTACGCGGAAATTATACCTGCTTCGGGACTACATATTTTTTTCCCTATAAGATATACGCAAATAATTAAAATCGCAAAATAAATTATATTAGAAAACCTAATACAAAACAAGATATCACAAAAAACAAGGCCTATAAAAGCGGCAATAGAATGCAC
Source organism: Methanosarcinales archaeon (assembly GCA_048634245.1). Taxonomy (GTDB): domain Bacteria; phylum Omnitrophota; class Gorgyraeia; order Duberdicusellales; family 4484-171; genus Susulua. The sequence goes on from JAIWAR010000019.1 coordinate 20,209, forward strand.
TAAAACAGGCCAATTTATGAAGGGTGATATGTCCTTAGCAATAAATAAACGATAAATTTCTTTACCTTTTTCAATAGGAGCGGCTTTTTGAAAGAGTATCTCTTTTAATTCTTGATGCAAAGAAACTGTGATATTAATATGGTTACATACATCCTTCCCTAAACTTTCCGAGTCTTGCTTTATCCAGAAATAATTACAGACAGCATGACATGTAATTAAAATAACTATTAGTATCCAATATTTGTTTTGTTTTGTATCTCTAATCTTAGTCATTATGTTCGATGGTAATATCTCCCATTCTCAAGGTATTTCATAAACGATT
>JAIWAR010000020.1:0-18037 GCA_048634245.1 Methanosarcinales archaeon
TGCGGTGATATGCCTTATGAATCTTTCTGTTGAGTGACATTGTAAGCGCTATAGCGTGTTCTGCTACCGCATACGGCGAGTATGCCGGAACCCGGACAACATAGATTTTCCCATATGCTGTTTTGAAATCGACGTTATTATACCCCGCGCAGCGCAAGCCGATTATCCGGACATTGTGCTCTACAAAATGATTTATGACTTCGCTGTTTATTGTATCATTCACAAAAGCGCATACAGCGTCAAAACCGGCGGTTAATTCTACAGTCTGGGGATTAAGATGTGCATCAAAATAGGAAACATCAAATCCAAAATCCTTATTTGTCTCAATAAAAGATTTTTTATCATACGGTTTGGCATCAAAAAACGCAATTTTTTTATTCATATTAATTTCCTGTTTTTATTTTTTGCCTAACACAATATATTATCCGGTTTTACAATAATACCAAATTAATAATCACCCAAGGCATTATCAATCATTACTTCTAATTTATCTATGGGGATATCTTTAGCGTCGATTTTTTTTAAAATTATTTCCATTTCTTCATTCGCTTGATCTTTTGTAGTATCAAGATAAATTATGTCCCATTTGGCCTGCTCTATTCCTTGTTCATCCCATTTGCTAATTACGATACCTTTTTGATCCCATTTTGGTCCGAATTTTCTGACTGCCCAATAGAATTTTTCTGCTTCCTTTTGCGACATCCCCCCGCACACACAAGCTTCATAAAACATCATGTGTACTTCTCTATGTGGTCTATTTTTTTGTTCGCATGCCACATCATGAACCACAGATGCTTTTCGATAATCACCAACAAACGGAGTGCCTATCCATTTGCTCCAAAGTAACGAAGGAATACTCGCCCCATCAATTATCGATCCTTTTGGGGCTTTCCATTCTGATCCTTTCGAGTCAATATAGGAAAAATCCTTAATCAATTGCATTTCTCTGTCAGGTCCATTTTCATTATCCATCCAACAGCCAACAACTTTGCCTTTAAACTTGCCAAATTCCTCCTGTGCATATAATTGCAAACAGGAAAATTTTATAAAGAGTAAGAAAATGATAATAATCCTTTTTTTATTCATTTTAATTCCTTTTGACCTTTCCTGTAACACTCGAAATCAGCAGCCTGGAGTCACTAGGGCCAGACCCGGAAAAATGGAAAACTATTGACAGCTCCACTCTTTTAGGGAGAGATAGCTACTTTTTTTCCGTTTTCCGGGTCTGACCCTTTATATTCCTGCGATTGAGTTATTAAATAAATAGTTTATTTATTTCTGATTTGAATTCTTCGAATACCTTTAAGATGTTATCTGTGAGTTCTTGAAGCCTTTCAGGATCTAAGTTAAAAGCGTAACCATGAGCTACGAAATGCCTAAAACTCATGTATTCTTTGATACCATTTGATAACTCGTCAGAAATAATATTTTCATTTACCGCGGAAATTATGAGATTTTGATGCCAAGCAGGACCTTCTGGCAGTTTTAAAGATTGTTTTTGAAATATTTGCTTTAATATGTTTTCAACACCGTTATAGAAATTATTTAGTAATATAGCTACTCCCGCAAGTTCTAGTTCTGATAACTGTGATAGCGGTTTTTGAGGCAAGGTTATCAGTGTTTTTTCAATAGCTTCGCATTCTGCTTCAATACGTTCTTTGTGGTCAGCCATAGATGGAAACTCCTTCTTTTTTGACCAAAGTCACGAATTTTGATTTTTCAGATAAATCGATTACATCAACAGGCTTAGATAGTTTTAGCATAAGATCACCATAATATTTGAAAAATTTTCGAGGGTCAATTCCATCTACAGCAATGTCAATATCGCGGCCTTCTTTAACAGGGTCTAAACTGGATCCAAAAAGCAAAACTTTTTTGACATGGTATTTTCTCGATATTTCTAGAATAATTCTTTTATCAGCCTCGCTAATCATAACCAAATTATATCATATTTTGATTTATTTTAATCTTTTTATTTCTAACATGAAAATCACTTATTGGTAGCCAGCACCAAAAAAATCAGCTGATCAAAGCCAGGCTTTAATCAATGAGTGAAGCCTGGCTTCGATCAATATTTATTTTAATATGGGTGTTTGGGGGTTCTGAAGGCGTTGTAGAATCCGCTTAGTTTGGCCCAGAGACGAAATCTTAAGTCCCGGTTGGTGATTTTGATTCTTCTTAGGGCGAAACGGTTGCGTTTTTTGGAGAAACCTCTGTTGGTGGCGCAGGCGCATAGATAGTTGGCTGACTCAACCTCTTTTAGGACTTCTTTGGTGAAGCCGCCTATGGGGTAAGAGATTACTTCTATGTTTTGAGAAAAATGCTCTTCTAACTGCTTTTTTGATTGAAAAATTTCTCTTTTTACTCTTTCTTTTTTCTGATCAGGCAGATAAGCGTGAGTTAAAGTGTGTGAGCCGATATTCACCTCTGTATCCGAAAGAATTGATACGATATCTTCTTCGGATAAATAGCCCTTCTTTCCTACTTTCTCAACAATAATAAAAATTGTTGCCGGATAACCAAACTCTTTTAGTATTTCTACTGCTTTAAGATTGTCTTTATAGCCGTCATCAAAGGTTATTATTGCTAAATTTCGGGGAATAAGTTTGCCGCCTTTAAGTAACCGGCAATATTGGGATAACGGAACTACTTTGTATCCGCCGGCTTTGATGGACTCCATTTGTTGACGGAAAACTACAGGGTCTACAGCAGCATAGGTCTCTACTCTATCCTTATCTAGGGAGTGATACATTAATATGGGAGTTGCGTAATTTTGATTAAGGTAAATCCAGAATGAACTCAATAAAACAACAACTATAAGCAAAAATATTAATAACTTTTTCACTTACAAACCTCCTGATACACCTTTTCAGTATCCCGCGCCATTCGGGCTGCTGAAAAATATAAAACATCTTCTTTAGCCTGCCCTACAATCTTCTTCCTTAAATCAGTATTAGAAATAAGTTCTTCTATTTTTTCAACCAAAGCAGAGCTATTATAGTGATAAAATAAGAGCCCATTACTTTTATCCTTTATAATCTCGGCTATCCCTCCGGTATTATAACCAATTACCGGGACTTCCTTAGTAAAAGCTTCAAGGATTGAGTAACCAAAACCTTCTTTTCGGGAAGGCACCAAAAGTAAATCTATACTATCCAGGAACTGATTAGGCGAACAATCTATGAATCTAACTCTTTTCTCTATTTCCTTCTCCTTTAAATATACCCGTAATTTATCATCTAATCTTCCTCTTCCTGAAACCAAAAGATAAATATTTCTATGTTTGGGAAAAAGCTTAACTATAGTATCTACAGCTAAAAAATGGCCCTTTTCTTCAGAAATTCTACCCAGAACACCGATTAAGTAATCTTCATCCCTAAATCCCCAATCACTTCTTTTAGCTTCTTTAGCCAAGAACTCATCACTATCAATACCATTATAAACAACCTTTACCTTCTTCTCTTTTATACCCAAATCCCGTATTAGATGTTCTTTTACCGCTTTACTTACAGCAATACTCATTACCCCTGAAAGTTTAAAGCACTTTCGAAACATTGAAGGACGGTAAAACCCGTGAAAAGCGCCAATATAAGGGATATTAAAACGCTGATAAATAAGAAAACTTAAAAATTGGGTTACCCTGGTATTCGAATGAACTATATCAATCTTTTTCTGCCGGATAAATTTACTCAATGCCAAAAATGAAAAAAGTATCTTTATGCTGCAGATGGATTTTGTTCTAATCGGAATGTATTTGTAGTTTACACCCTCGATACTTAATCTCGCAATCCACTCTCCCCCGCTGCAAGCAACCCAGACATTATGCTTTTGGTTTCTTAGGGCTGTACTTAGGTTAAGAACGTAGCGGGAAAGGCCGCCGGGGTTAAGGTGGGTGGTAAGAATCAGGACATTCACTTCTTGAGTATTTCCTTAATTTTAGCAAAGACTCGCTGGGGAGAAATCTTGGCTAAACAGGCATTTTTCTCCTGGAGTCCGCACCTCGGCCGGTAGCAAAAAGAACAAGGCATTTTTTCACAAAAAACATAGAGTTCTTTGCTCTTAACTGTATGGCGTTCGGGCGAAGTAGGGCCAAAAAGAGCAATGGTGGGGATTCCTAAAGCTAAAGACAGGTGCAAGGTAGCAGTATCAGGAGTAATAAATACTTTTAAATTCTTCATCACCTGAGGCAGGGTACGTAAAGTCGTTTTTCCGCAAAGATTAAGAGGTGAAGATGAAACAGATTTTTCTATTTTCTCCGCCGCTTGTTTTGATCCCTCATCTCCTAAAAGAACTACTTTGGAATTAGAAAAATTCTTATGAATTAAATCAATTAGCTTTAAAATATGCTCCTGCGGCCAGTTTTTTGACTGCCACCTGCGCGAAGCTGATACATTTATTCCAATAAGCTCAAGTTGCGGCAAAGCAATCGGGCACTGGGGCTCTTGAGGCCAAAATACTAATTTTTTCTCGGCAAATTTAATACCTAAAAGCTGCAATACTCTCTCCTGGGAAAGAAGCGGTGAATCCTCACGGTTGTATTTTACCCTTTTAGTAAGCAAGAATCCGGCCCGTCTGGAGTAGCCAAAAGAATAACGGGGAAAACTTAAAAGAGATATCAGGTGTGAAAAACGGTTATTTTGCAAATCCACTACATAATCAAAGGAGCGGCGGCGCAAGAAGCGGGCGATACTGAAAATATTTTTAGGTTTCTTGTATTTCTCTTCCAGAGTAATAATTTCATCAACATAGGGACAATCATGAAAAAAAGAGTGGTATTTTTTCAAAGTTAAAAGACAGATAGAGCTCCGGGGAAATTCACTACGCATTTCTTTTAAGGCCGGAAGGCTTAAGATCAAATCGCCTAAAGACGAAATTTTAATTACTAAAATCCTTTGAGTATTTACAGTCTTCTCATAAACTTCTTCGGTCTTATGTAAACATTCCTCCATAGTGTAAACCCGCTCTACCTTTTCCCTGGCCTGTTTTACTAACTTTTGCGCAAAATTAGAGTCATTTAATATTCTTAAAATACCAGAGGCTATGGCTTCGCTGTTTTCAGGCTCGACCAAAAGGCCGTCTTTTTCATTATCAATTATCTCCTTAAATCCTCCCACAGCTGTAGCTACAACCGGAACTCCGCAGGCAAAAGCTTCTACAATTACCCTGCCAAAAGACTCTTCAACCACCGAAGGCGCGACCAAAATACGCGCTCCCGACAAAACCTCTCCAACATCTTTTTTTAAACCCACAAACTCTACGTTATAATTTAAGGAAAAGCGGTTGACTAAGGTTTTTAAACGTTCCAGATAATTTAGCTTTGACTTATCCGCAGAACCTACTATTTTTAACTTTAAGTAGGGGTTAAACCTAACTACTTTTTTAAATCCCTTAATCAAATGTTCATATCCTTTAGTCGGAGAAATTCTGCCGATGCAAACAATGCTATTGCTTGTTTTACGCTTATTATAATCGGTAAACTCAAAGTTATCCAAATCAACCCATCGGCTGACAATATTTATCTTATCTTCCGGGACTCCAAAGCTATCTTTCATGTGGCGGGCCACCGCTTGTGAAGGGGCGATAACAAACTTTCCCCAACCCATAACTTCGCTAAAAAAACGATTCTTATAAATCCCATGAGCGGTAGTAATAAAATGCACAGGACTACAGCGGGAAGCAAAAAAGCTTATCCATCCCGGAACGCGGCTGCGGGCGTGAACAATATCAATCTTTTCGTCCTTAATAATCTTTCTTAATCCAGGTATAAGCAGTACTGCAAATAGTGATTTCCTGTAAACAGGCAGAGTATAGTGTTTAATTCCTGCGGCTTCCAATTCCCAGGCTAGTTGCCCCCCTCCGCTAACAATAACAGTGGTAATATTCTTACCCTTAAAAAATCTTGCCAAATCGTATACCCCCCGTTCAACGCCACCGACATCCATCCGAGGAAGAATTTGCATAACTCTCATAATACTCTCCTTAAGGCTTCTTTTACCACCGCCTTATTCCTGTCAAAGATTAAAGATATTTTCAGCTTTAGAGAAGTTAAATCAAAGGGGATTCTTAAAAAATTGATTTCTTCTTTCATTGAGGAGAGAAAGACCTTTCGCTTATCATCCTCGGGCTCAAGGAATACACACACACAAGGTTTTTGCAGAGAAGCAATCTCTGAAACCATCGAAACGCTTTCGCTGCTTACAAAAACAATATCAGCCAAGCCGCCAAACCCTTCAAAAACAAAATCATGATTGTCCTGATTAACTATAACCAAAGCCTCTAGATTCTTAAAACCTTTTAATTCTTTCTTTAAATGCTCTTCAGCTTGTTTAGGCGTACGCCGGGAAGTGCTAATGAGAAGCTTAAAATCCTTTTTTAAAGAAAATTCTTTTAACTTAGATATAAATACCTTTAAATTGTCTATAAACTCCTTCTTTTCTGTTACCGGCCCGCCCAAGAAAAATGAAATCTTCTTACTGCCGCTTAAATTAAAAAATTCTTCACATTTTCTCTTCTTCTCTTGAAAATTATCAGAATAAAACAGCGCCCCTTTAATCATTGTCGCGCTCTCGGATTGTATCCTGTCATGCTCGGGGATGATTGCTAAATCAAATCTTCCCAGAGGTATATTTGGCCGTAAAATCGTAACTGATTTAGCCCCCAGATATGAAGAAAAAAGCTTATTGACCGGAGAGATAAAGCTTCCGGCACTTATTACAATATCGGCATAGGTTTGATCCAACTCCTGCCAGCTCTTCTTATCCAGCAAATGCGCTAACCACCAGCTGCAGCCTAAGCAATTCCTCCCGCTAAAATAGGCTATGATATCAGCAAGAATCCGCCTAAACCTATCTTTGTATTTAATCTCAATAACCTTACTTCTTATTTGCTGCTTCTGTTCAGATAAAAAAGACAACAAAGCTTTCGCCTGTTTAAGGTGCCCGGCCTTACCGTCGCTTAAAATCAAAACATCGCGGTTTACCTTGCGCTTAAAACGCTTATAATACCAGAAATATTCCCAGGGATGTTCTTTTAAAAAATCCTCGTAGATTTTATTTAACTCTCTTAGCACCTGTTTATCATCCTTGCCTTTTATATCCACAGAGGAACCGATTTCCAATATTTGAGAAAAACCCTTCTGACGCCAGGAAAAAGAGGGGTATATTTTTTTATCAAATTTTCTGGCTAGATAAACCGCGCCTTTGGGAGTTGGAACCAGGTGGGAAAAAAACTCAACTTCCAGAGCTCCGGCTTCAGCGCCATGATCAATTACCACACCAATCATATAATCTTTTCGCAAATATTTAATTAGTTCTCTTAAGGTAAAACAAAACCGTATCTTCTCTTTTTGCCGCAGTTCGTTTAAAAACCTATTCAACCCACTATGTTTCTGCTGCTGGGCAAAAACAGCAAGATTATGCTTATTAGCCCAGTAAGCCATTGCACTCTCCCAATTCCCGGCGTGAATCCCCACAAATATTCCTCCTCCGGGATAAGTTTTTTCTTTTTCCACAAGAGTTATATACTTATGCATGCGCGAAAATATTAAACGTTCAATAACCGTTAAGCCAAAATGACTAAAACTCTTTCTTAAGATTGGATATATTTCCCGGTTAGGTTTTTCAGGAAATGCTGCTTTTATATTCCGAAAAGCGGTTGTGCGTTTACGGCCGTTAAAATAAAAAAGCAGGCCAACCACTCTGGCAGTAAAAAGCGATACCCCCAGAGGCAGCTTTAATAAAACATTTTGTATTGATTTCGCCAGATAATAAATCATCTCAATGAGACTTAGACTTTTTCAAAAAAAAGTCTGTAGTCGAATTGAATCCCTCCGAGTTAGGGTAAAAAGCCGAAGGCATTTTACCCTATATGCAGCGAGGGGGGGGATACATTCAAGTTAATACTATTCATCATTTTACTCCCGCCAACCTGTCTTTAATCTCCGTTAAAAACCGTAATTCATCTTCTATTTCCAGCTCTACTTCCAGGATAAAAATGTTTAGCCGGCTCTCTAAAGAAGGGAAGTGATATTTATCTTTATGAGTAATCACCAAATCATTAATCCCCTTGCTTATTAAACTATCTTCTAAATTACGGAATTCGGTAATACTTAACTCATAGTGATCCGGATAAACAATTTTTCGTACAAGATTTAAATCAAGCTCTGCTAACTTATTAAAAAATCCCTGTGGGTAACCTATTGCCGCAGCTGCCCCCAGGCGCCTGCCTTTTAAAAAATCTACGGCGAATTTATTTCCGGCTAAATCGAGAAATCCCTTAGATTTATATTGTGAAAAATAAATTCCCAACCCGGGAGCAATCATTCGAATCGTTTCTCTGAGAGCTTCTTCATCTTTTATCTCCTCTTTGTAATTTAAGAGCAAAATATCGGCTCTTCTCAATGCACTTAAAGGCTCCCGAAAAAAATATGCCGGAATTAGGCGGTGTTTTCTCCTGAAGTCACGAGAACCCATTATGACAATATCAATATCCCGACAAAGGCTGCGATGCTGAAATCCATCATCAAGGATAAAAAGGTTAAAGGTGCGTTCTAACTCTTTTGTTAACTTACTCCTTGAGGGCGCCGAAAAAACATCATTGACTCTCTCTTTAAGCAATTTGCCCTCATCATCGCCGTATCCCCGGCGTAATACCGCGGTTTTATACTTAGATGATAAATGCTCATAAAGCCAGATAGACAAGGAAGTCTTTCCCGAGCCTGACCAGGAAAGATTCCCTATACTGATAACCTTAGCTTGAGAAATAAAGCCAGGAATAATCTTTCTCTGATAAAGAAAATTTCTTAAAAATACACCCGCACCGTAAATCCGGGAAAAAAAACAAAGTAAAAAATAAAAAAGCGACTCAACAACGTTTTTTCTATCTTTCTCTAAAAAGTCCAAATACCACTGATTTAACTTAGGGTTTACCACTTTTATCCTTTAGCCCCAGCCTTTATCTTTGAATTTGGGAAAAACACTTTAAAATTATCTCCAGATTATTCTCTAAACTCTTCTTCTCACCTTCAAAGACTTCCCGGCAGCGAGTGCTTAAATTATTCTTTAATGCCGTATCGCCTACCATATTTAATATAATATCCTCCAATTCTTGGCGATTTCTTACCTTGATACCGGCTCCTTTCTCTAAAACGATCTCCTCAACATCAGAAAAATTATCCATATTCGGGCCGAAAACAGTAGGTTTAAGAAAATATACCGGCTCTAAAATATTATGCCCGCCGTCTCTGGATAAGCTCCCTCCGATAAAACAGATATCAGCAATACTATAAAAGTATAATAGCTCACCTACGGTATCGGCAATAAAAACACTCTTTTTATCTCCAAGGGTCTCCTCAGCCCTACTCATCCTTACCGGATTAAAGCCGGCTAAACGAATAATTTTCTCAACCTGAGATGTCCTTTCAGGGTGACGAGGCGCAATAAGCAGAGTAACCGCCCCCGGGGCTTTAAAAATTTTTTTATAAATATCGATAATGATCTCCTCTTCGGGTTCGTGGGTACTGGCAGCGATTAAAAGCTGACTGCCACCTCTTTTTAATATCGGGATATACTTTTCCGTTTTCTCCCGAAGAATTTCCTCATCCAGAAAAATACTTTCAAATTTCATATTACCGCTGACAATAATCTTCTCAGGGCTGGCCCCGAGAAAAATAAATCTCTCCCTATAGAGCTCATTCTGAGTGCCGACATAACAGCAGCTTTTAAGGACATCCTTCATAAAAAACCTTATTAACCGGTACTGCTTAAAAGCCTTATCAGAGATCCTCCCGTTAATGATCACAATAGGAATATTCTTTTTCTTTAAACGATAAAAAAGATTAGGCCAAACCTCGGTCTCAACCGCAATAAATATTCTTGGCCTGATGATTTTTAAAACCCTTCCTAGAATAAATGAAAGGTCAAAGGGAAAGAAAATTATTTCTGCTAAGTGAGAATATTTTTTCCTCGCTATCCTATTGCCGGTTAAAGTTGTAGTTGAGATTACTATCGGACAATCATGAGTTTCTTTCAGCCTTTTTATCAAATTTCCAATCAGGTTGGCTTCCCCCACACTTACCACCTGTATCCAGATCGATTCCTTTCTCGCCTTTAAGTTAATAAGGCCTAATTTTTCTTTTAAGGCTAAAATGGTTATTTTCTTACGCCAGAGATGCAAGGGAAGATAAACCGCCAGCCCAAGAAAAAAAATAAAATCATAAATTAAAAATAAAATCTGTTTCATTTTGCTCGTGGATGTGCTTTCTCATAAACACGCTTAAGCGAATCTATGGTTAAATGAGTATAAATCTGAGTTGTAGCTATGCTGGAATGTCCCAGGAGCTCCTGGACACTTCTTAGGTTCGCCCCTCTATCAAGCAAATGAGTAGCAAAAGAGTGGCGAAATGTATGTGGAGATATCCTTAGAACCAAGGCAGCCTTTCTCATATATTTATAGACAATATCTCTTACTCCCCGATCAGTCAGAGTCCCCCCTCGCTTGTTTACAAATAAAGAAGAATTATTGTCAATGCGTTTATCCAGATAGTTTTTTAAACTCTTTAAAGCCGGTTCTCCTAATGGAAGAAGGCGCTCTTTTCTTCCCTTTCCTTTTACTTTGGCAATTCCGCTTATAAAATCAACTTTCTCTTGCTTTAAAGAAACCATTTCTGCAACTCTGGCTCCGGTAGAATAGAGAAATTCCAGAATCGCCTTATCCCTTAAATCCAAAAATTTACCCCCTTTAGGTAATTTTAAGATATCTCTTACCTCCTTTTCAGTTAAAAACTTCGGTAGCGGTTTATCTAACCGGGGATAAATTAATGAAGAGGCGGGGTTGTTTTTCACCAACCCCTCTCTAAGCATAAATTTAAAGAAACTCTTCAGAGTAGAAATTTTTCGGGAAACAGTTCTTTTGCCCATTTTTTTTTCACTAAGCAAGCTTAAGAATTTCCGCAATAAGAAATAGTCAACCTTCTTTATATCTTTAGTACCCCTAGAATCTAAAAAATTACCAAAACCTTTGAGATCCGTAGCATAGCTACGGATGGTATGCAAAGAGTAGTTCTTCTCAATACTTAGATAGTTCATAAATTTATCAATATAGTGAGAAAAAGGAATCATCTCTTACTCCTCTTCGTTTTCATCTTCGACATTAGGCAATGTCCGGTTGGTATAGGTGCATCCGGGAAACTTACTGCAGCCATAAAAATTTTGCCCCCTCTTGTTTCTTCTTGCTACCAACTGGCCATCCTTACATTCCGGGCACAAAACACCGGTTGTAATACTTTCGGCATAGCGGCAGTGGGGAAATTTTTCACAACTTAAGAATCTGCCTCTTCGAGACCACTTTAATACTAATCTTCCCTGACACTTAGGACAATTCTTATCCGTATACTCTACCTCTTTTTTGATTGTAAGCAAGGTTTTCTCGACTTTCTTATCAAAATCCGGATAAAAATCCTCTAATACCCTCTGCCACTCAAGCTTACCTTTCTCTACTTCATCCAACTTCTCCTCCATGGAAGCAGTAAAACCCTCATCCATGATTTGAGGAAAAAACTTTACCAGGAGATCACTCACCTTTATTCCTAACTCCGTAGGGGAAAAAGCCCTCTTTTCCCTTTGAGCATAATTTCTTCTAAAAAGCGTATAAATAATCGGGGCATAAGTAGAAGGCCGCCCAATGCCTTTTTCTTCCAGCAGTTTTACCAAAGAAGCATCGTTATAACGGGCCGGCGGCTTAGTAATATGCTCAACAAGTGCTAAATCCTCCAGACTAACCTCCTGGCCTTTCTCTAAGGAAAGTAAGGGATTTTCATCTCCGGCGCTGTTTAAAACTTTTAAGAATCCTTCAAACAAAGTTCGTCTACCCAAAGCTTCAAATTCGGCCTCTTTTGAAGCTATACAAGCCTTGCTCGACTCCATCACCGCCTCTTTCATAAAACCGGCTGCAAATCTCCGCCAAATTAACTCGTATAATTTTGCTTCATCCTCAGTAACAAACTCTGCTATCTCCTGAGGCTGGCGAATAATATCTGTAGGCCTTATCGCCTCATGAGCTAATTGAGCACCTTTTTTCTTTTTATGAGAATATTCATGCAAAGACAAATAATCCCGGCCAAAGTTTTTTTGGATGAATTCCTTGGCTTGTTTTTTTGCTGTCGCGCTTATATGGAAAGAGTCAGTACGCATGTAGGTAATAAGACCAATGCTTTTATCGCCAATCTGAGTTCCTTCGTAGAGCTTCTGTGCTAAGAGCATGGTTTTCTGAGCTGAGAACCTTAAACGATTAAAAGCCTCTTGCTGAAGTAAAGAAGTAGTGAACGGGGGAGGAGGTTTACGTTTAATCTCTTTTCTGGTCAGGCCCTTTACAATAAATTTTCCTGTGTCCGTCAAAACACCGGCTTTTAGCCTTTTAAGGCATTCCTCTACCGTATCTCTATTTTCAAAAATCCCTTTTCCCCCTTTATACTTGCTAAGTTTTGCCTTAAATATGGCAGAGCCGGCTTTAAAGTTTGCTTCCAGAGAAAAGGTAGTTTTGGGAATAAAACTCCTGATTTCCTTTTCTCTCTCAACAATGAACTTTAAGGCGATTGACTGAACTCTTCCCGCGGATAAGCCGCGCACTATTCTTTTCCAAAGAAGAGGTGATAGGCGATACCCCACTATCCGGTCTAAAACTCTGCGGGCTATCTGGGCATTTACCTTATCCATGTCTAACCGGCCTGTTTTTTTAAATGCCTTTTTCAAGGCGTCTTCAGTTATCTCATGAAAAACAACCCGGTAAAATTTCTTGCCTTTAAGAGCCAATTTTTCTTTTATATGCCAGCTGATCGCTTCTCCTTCTCTATCTGAATCAGTAGCCAGATAAATAGCTTTTTTACCTTTGGCCTTGCTCTTTAATTGCTTGGTTATCTTTTCTTTTCCCGGAATAATCTGATAAGTCGGCATAAACCCATTTTCAACATCTACGGAAAGCTTTTTCGCCGGCAAATCAACTATATGCCCCATAGAAGAAATTACCTCATACTCTTTTCCTAATATAGAAGCAATGGTTTTAGCCTTAGTGGGTGATTCTACAACTACTAAATATAAATATTTGCTCATAGCCTCTACTAGTTAAGTTCCTCCAATATATCATCCAGGCAATCAACGAGCTTTGCCCCTTCTTTTATTAGAATATGCGTACCTTTACTTAAAGATGAATTAACACTACCCGGAATAGCAAATACCTCTCGGTTCTGCTCACAAGCTAGGTGAGCGGTTATCAAAGCGCCGCTGCGCAACCCGGCTTCTACGACCAATACTCCCCTGGATATTCCGCTGACAATTCTATTCCGGCGGGGAAAATTTTCCCTCAAAGGAGATGTAAGCAACGGGAATTCGGATATAACTACCCCGGCTGAAGCAATTTCCCGGCTAAGCTCTTTATTCTCCCGGGGATAAATATTAAGTAATCCGCTGCCTAATACCGCTATAGTAGCTCCCCCCTGAATTGCTTCCCTATGCGCAATAGTATCTATTCCTCTGGCTAAACCGGAAACAATAACCATGCCTTTTTCCGAAAGCTGCAAAGAAAACTCTTTGGCAATAGAGATGCCATAACTGGTAGGTTTACGGCTGCCTACAATCGCAAATAAAAACTTATCTAATATCTTACGGTCACCCCTAAGATAAAGAACCAACGGAGGATTGCTTATTTCTCTCAGCGATTTAGGGTAATCAGGGTCAAAAATATCTAAACAATCTATTTTTTCTTTAGCAATCAATTCCAGCTCCCGCTCTAATACCGCTGAGGTACGTAAGGTTAATACTCTTTCAACATCTTTACCAGGAAGAATCTCTCCCAGCCGGCTTTTATCCGCTTTAAATATCTCATCAATATCCTTAAAATCAGAAAGGATATTAGAAATTTTTTGGGGGCTTAAATTTAACAGATTGAGTAAAATCGCACCCTTTTTAGCCATTATTCAGAATAGTTATAATCTTACCGGTAATCTCCCCGGGCAAAATATTCTCAGTATCGATTAAATGATGGGCCTGTTTATAGTAAGAGTCTCTTTTGTCTAACAGCTCCCTAATCTTAGCCTGGGGATCATCTACATTAAGAATCGGACGATGGGCCTGCTCTTTAGTCCTTTGATAAATTGTTAAAGGCGATGCTGTAAGGGCAAATACAATCCCTGTCTTCTTGAGCCGCTTTAGGTTTTCCTCATCACAGATAAGTCCACCGCCGCAGCTAATCACCAAATCCGTCTTTAAACAAAGTTCTTTAAGCAGTTTTTTTTCTAATTTCCGAAAGTAAGCCTCTCCCTTCCTATCAAAAATATCAACTATTTCCCTGCCTTCAGTTTCGGCAATAACCGTATCCATCTCCACAAATTCCCTGTTTAGCCTTTTGGCAAGATCTTTACCGACAACAGTTTTACCCGTACCCATAAACCCTACTAAATAAATATTTCGCATAAGTAGTAGCATTATCAAGGCAATTGAGGAGTTTGTCAACCCCGTTAGGAATCTAAAATGGCAGGTTTAGGTGCGGTGTTAAAGCTAAACTTGCTTGATCAAAGCCAGGCTTTAATCAAGCACTATTTATAACGCTTGAGCTTAGCAGCGTTTTCGCGCAAAAAATTCCCCTTTATGTGCGCGCATAACGAGTACTTTCATACAAAGGCTCCTTGATATGTTTGCCTCTCCTTAAATTCATCCTCTATTCTCTTTAAAGCTTTCCCCTTATCGTTAACCCAAGAAGGAGCAATCAAGAAATCGCGATGAGCGTCAGAGACTAAACGCAATATTACCTGATTCTTAGGAAGCAACTCTAAGAAACTAATCAAAATATCTACATATTTCTCTAAAGATAAAAGTTCTACCTTACCTTCCGTATACATCTTGGCTAATACAGTATCCTTAACTACATGCAAAATGTGAAATTTTACCCCCCAAAGCGGCATTTTAGCCAAAACTTTAGCAGTTATGAGCATATCTTCTTTTGTCTCGCCAGGCAGGCCCAAAATAATATGTACGCCAATATTTATATTGCTTCTTGAAGCAGTTAACTCTACTGCTTTCTGAAAATCACTGAAAGTATGGTTACGGTTAATAACTTTTAAGGTTCTATCATGAACAGTCTGCAACCCATACTCAATATAAACTGCGTAATCTTTAGTAAATTCTTCTATCAGGCCTAATTTTTGTTCATCAATACAATCCGGGCGGGTAGATATAGCAATTCCTACAAAATCATCAAACTTTCTAATTATATCATATTGTTTTCTTAAGGATTTAATATCTCCGTAAGTAGAAGAATTACTCTGAAAATATGCGATATACTTATTAGCTTTAAATCGCTCCCGGGCATAGTCTTTAGCCCTGATAATCTGCTCTTCCAAGCTTAAATGAGGTAAATTACTAAAATAACTAAAAGCCCGATTGTTACAAAATATACACCCTTTCGAATTTAAGTCTCCATTTATATTTGGACAACCAAACCCTGCATCTAAACTTATCCGGTGAACCCTCTGGCCGAATTTTTCTCTTAAGTATCTGTTGAAAGAATAAAATCTTTCTTCCATTTATCCCTTAGCCTTGTTTAAGCTGTATAGACAGCCGCAATAATTCTGCCGATAAAGATTAAGGCTCTTGGCCGCGGCTATACTTTTTTTAAAACCATCCTTTTTTTTAAAATCAAACGGTAAAAACTTATCCGCCCCGATATCTTTACCAATCTCAATAATCGCTAAACTCCTCTTATAAGGGCTAACAGTTAAAGTGGTGGTAAAATAATCATAACTCTTCTTAAGTAAAAACCGAAAAGTTTGCTCCAGCCTTATCCTATAACATATTAGACAACGTTTTTGGCCTTCTCTCTGATGCCGGTAGGGCATAACGGCATTATGCCAATCAGCAAATTCATAATCGCCTTCTTCTATCTCCACCGCCAAGGTTTTTGCTACAATTACTGCCGCTTGTTTACGCTTTTGGTATTCGGCCTGAGGCTGGATATTGGGATTAAAAAAGAAAAGGGTGGGTAAAAACCCTTGTTCTTTTAATCTTTCGATACAGGCGTAAGCACAAACTCCGCAACAAACATGAAGTAAAACTTTTCCTGGCATAAAAAAATATTAGAGATTACAGTTCGAAGTAGTCTTTTGTAGTAATAAACTCCACTTCCCTGCGAATATCCGGTAGTTGTTTTTTAAGAAATTTGAAGGTGTTTTTCTTGGGGTGGGCAATAACAATTATCTTCCCCTTATTTTTAGCTAAAGCAATCAATTCTTTCATCCGTTTTTCCATCACATCAACACTATCCACAGCGTCAAGAAACCCATGATTATATCCGCAAGTTAAGTCTATTTTGTCGGCTTGGTCATAGGCAATAGATTTAAGCGAAGTCCGGCTGTCAACAAAAATCAAGCCTCTTTTTTTTATCTCCTCCATCACGACTTCCATTACCTTCCGGTTTTGAGTTACCAGCGAGCCCATATGATTGTTAACACCAATAGCTATTCGAATAGAATTAAGGTATTGTCGCAGAAGAGAAACTGTTTCCCGCTTGCTTAAATCACCGCTGATAAATTTATACTTATTTGTCTTATACCGTTGTTTACCCACCGGTTCAAACGGGAGATGGATAAATACCGAAAAACCGCAGCGTGCCCCTATGTGGGCGATATTTTTTGAAAATTTTAGATTGGGAATCACCGAAATTGTCAGAGGAATATCTAAAGAGTAGATTTCCTTTAAATCACTTAAGCTCTCACCTAAATCATCAAATATTAAAGCTATTTTAGGTAACTGAGCATCTCTGCCTTTAGCTGCAAACGGTAAAAACTTATCATTGTAATTATTCTTTCGATTCAAAACTCTATGAAAAATTATCGGGGTAATAATCAGGCAAATAAGCAGAGCTATTCTTAAACTTTTAGCCATTGAATAACTTTATAAACTCTTTATAAGCGCAAGCAGGTTCACTGCTCTTTAAAATAGCACTACCCACGCATACATAGTCAACTCCGGATTGTTTTACCGCGAGTAAATTATCCTGTTTTATGCCTCCATCAATTCCGGCCTCTTTTTTAGGATATTCATCTTTAAAATTTCTTAACTTTTCTAAAGTTTGAGGTATAAAAGGCGCCCCGTAGAATCCCGGATTAACCGACATAAATAGAATTACATCTACCTCGCCCACCAAATGCCGAAATTCATCAATTTTCGTAGAAGGATTTATAGCCAGGCCTACTCCTAACCCCATCTTTTTAATCTTGGCAATTATTTTTTGATGGTCTTTTTTTATTTCAAAGTGATAAATTATTCTCTCAGCACCTAAGGCTTTAAAGGGTTCCAGCCAGAGACAAGGATCAGAAACCATAAGATGAGCTTCACAGCGAAGCGGAGACTTCCAATTTTTCAAATCTTGAACTTTAATGCTCTGAGAAGGAACAAATTCACCATCCATAATATCTATTTGCGCATACCCGGCAAATTCCGCGCAAAGAGCAGCCATCCTAATAAGTTCTTCTCTTCTATCGGTAAGTAGTGCCGGAACAATCATTTCTTTACCTGTACCCACCCTCGTTTAGAAAGTTTTTTATAAGCACAGAGATGGTCATTTTTCCAGTGAGTTTTAATTATCTCTTTTATCGGAACGCAGTTGAATTCTTCCCCTTTAATACTCTTTTTCAAACCAAACCTCTCTGAATAAATCTCACAATTGTATTTACCCTCTTTATCCTTCTTTAGATGCAAACAAGGATCATCATAGGCGCCGCAGCAGGCGCCGCAGCGCCGGCATAAACTTTCCCACTCTTTATCTTTTTCTTCAAAATATTTAAGGTAATTACTCGCCTTTTTCTTTTTTGACATTGGCCGTTATAAAAAAGTGTAAGTTTGCAACTATTTAAAGAGGCTAAAAGTAATAACTATACCGCTGAAAACTATCGAAACCATAGCCATCAACTTAATTAATATATTCAGCGACGGCCCGGCAGTATCCTTGAAAGGATCTCCCACTGTATCACCGGTAACCGCTGCTTTATGGC
>JAIWAR010000021.1:0-17767 GCA_048634245.1 Methanosarcinales archaeon
CCGTCAAACTGAAGTGGAGCTTTTTTTACACCCCCCCAGCCTAAAGCATCTAATTTCTCAAAAGACGTAGAATCGCTTAACCACAAAAAATGCTTCATCCACAGATCTTGGCCGAGACGCGCAGAAAACAACTCTTTTATGGCTGATGTGAGAAGCTGAGTCTCCTTGGTAGTTCCGGATTTAGAAATAGCAATAACCAGGGTTTCTTTTAAATCTTTTATTTCATCTACTACCTCAGAAATTGCTTGAGGATCCAGGCTGTCCAGGGTGTAAAAAGGACGGCCGTTGAACAGTGCGAGAAGAGGTTTTATCCCATTTATCGAACCTCCCATGCCAATAAATACAAAATTTTTCTTACCCTCCAGCAAAGGCGCTATATCCATTAACGCGTTTTGGATTTGAGAAAAAGGAATATCCCGAACCCAGCCTAAACGCCCCTTTCCCTGGTCAAAACCAATATCACGATAAGGGTTATCAGCAGATAATTGAGGCTTATTGATTTGAGCAGCTTCAATTAAATAGTTTTCAAAATTTTTATCCATATTTACCCATTCTTAATAATGTACTAAGTTATTATCCATACATTAGCAAAAAATTCAACAAAAAAAATCTAATTTTTAAAACCAACAGACTCTATTTTTTCCGGAAAGTTTAGCTTTATATAAAGCTTTGTCAGCGGCCTCAATAAGAACATCAGGATATAGAGTGTTCTGGGGGAAAGCTGCCAAGCCTACGCTTATATTCACGCTCAGTACTTCATCAAATACTCTTATTCTCTTCCGGGAAACTCGCGAGTTTATACGTTCCGCGGCCATAATTGCGCTGGCTTTATCCGCCTCGGGCAAAACTATTGAAAACTCCTCCCCGCCAAATCTGGCCAAAAAATCTATTTCACGTATATTTTCCCGTATTACTCTTGCAACCTCCCTTAAAGCCGCATCACCCACCAGGTGTCCGTAAGTATCATTTATTTTCTTAAAATGATCGATATCGATCATCAAAAAGGCTAAATTAAGTTTAAACTCTTTGGCCCGTTTAAACTCTTCCTGGTAACGAAGCATAAAATGCCGGCGATTATAAACCATGGTTAATCTGTCCAGGGTAGATAACTCCTGCAGTTTATTATAAAGCTTTATCCTCTCCAAACATAAACGCAGAAGTTTCACAAAAAAAGGCATATATTCAAGAATATTGTTTGATTTTGTTGTGATTTTTAAAACTTGATCCTGCCCCTTTCCTAATTCGAACATAGAACAATTCTTTTCCGCCTCGATATCACCGCAATCAGAATCTTTGTTAGAATCAAAAAACTCAAACTTCTCTATACGTCCTAAACGCCTTATCTCATTCGAAAATACGCTGAGCAACTCTTTTTTATCTAAAATAGGAGCTATTTTTCTTGCCAAATCATAAAACAAAAAACGTTCGGCAAGGCTGTGCTCCAACTTGACAATCTTCACCTGCTGTATTTTCTCTTTTTCCTTAAGGCAAGAATACCTTTCCAGTATCCTTTCCTTTTTCGCTTGAACTTTTTGTTTAATACGACTAAGAAAAAATATCTCTGCGGCCAGAATCGCGATAAAAAGCAAGACAATCGTTACTCCGAAAAACATAATCTATTTTTCCCTTTTTTCTTGGCCGCATACATTAATTTATCAACTCTGTCCACTAACCTTTCAACGCCCTCCCGGCCATCAGAACAAAGAACCGCTCCCGCTGATATTGTAAAATTTATTCTTTTTCTACGGAAGGTTACTTCCGCTGCTTCAATTGACCTACGAATCTCTTCACCTAAAGTTAACAATTCCTTTTTACTGCATTCGGCAATCGAAACCATAAACTCCTCCCCGCCAAACCGGCAAATACTCCTACCCGCCTTCCCCACAACGCATCTTAAAATTTGAGCTATTTTTTTTAATACAAGATCACCGACAACATGCCCATAGGTATCATTTATTTTTTTAAAATCATCTATATCAAGCATAAGTATTCCTATTTGACCCTTTTTATTACTGATATTTTTGCGCTCCTCAGCCAGCTTTTCAAAAAAATAATCTCTCAGATAAAGAGAGGTAAGAGAATCTTTTATCGCCAAATCCCGGGCACCGTCAAAAAGATTAACCCGCTCTATGACTACCGCTCCTAAATCGCAAATATTACGTAAAAATCTCAGGTCATCAAGCGTAAAACCTGAGGGATTATTATTCTCTACCCTGATTATACCTAAAAGACGACAGCCCACTGAAATAGGGCTGACAATAAACGAATGAGCTTGGCGTTCTATATAAGCCTCAACCCTATTATAGTCAAAACGAAAATCTTTAGTTAAATCCTCTATCAATAAAGAGCAATTGCGATGCAGCACCCATTTATCCAAAGCATCTCCTTCTTTTTCCTTTATAAACGAATACTTACGCTTTAAGGACCTTATCAAACTTAAAGAATCTTTCTCTTTATTAAAAGTAAAGAAAAGAATACTATCAGCCTGGGGAAAGAGCTCTCCCAGAGTATTAATAAGAAAATCGTAGATTTCCTCACAATTAGCTAACTCTATCAAATTTTGGGAAACATTAAAAAGAAAAGATGATTTTTGCCGAATCTGAGGAAGAGAATGCAAAATGTTTTTTTTGACAACAAGACTTCTTGACAAAAGATTGACTTTCCCTTCTTTCTCTTCCAACTCGCTTTTGCTAAAAGATAAGATTCTTAATTCTAATTTGCGGAAGGTAAAAAACGAGATTATGCCTGCCGAAAACCATATAAACGAAAATGTAAAACTTACTTTACCGATAAAGGCAAAAACAAAAGAGATTGCGGCTAGCAGGAATAAGGCTGTGAAGATAAAAAAATTATACAATGATATCTTCTGTTGAAGAATCAAAAAAATGAACCTTCTTCATATCAAAAACAACTTCTATCATACTCCCAATAACAGGTTTATTCGACGCATCCACTACAGCGACGATAACATGCTTGCCGGTAGACAGATAAAGATGGTTTCGTGACCCCATTGTCTCCATAACATCGCAAAAAACCGTTAGGGTATTATCAGCTGTTGCATGAGATGCAAATAATTTATCAAAGATGCTTTCCGGCCGGATACCAAAAATTATGTCTTTATCAATGTATTTTTCTAAAGACGAGTACATTTGTTCCAATATCTTTATCTTAAAGTTTCCTTCTTCAAAATACAGGCCTCCATCTCTTTTAACAATGAGCCCCTGCATAAAATTCATCGGCGGCGATCCAATAAAGCCAGCCACAAATTTACTAACAGGATTATCATAAACATTTAAAGGAGTATCAAATTGCAGTATCTTCCCGTCCTTCATGATTGCAATACGATCTCCTAAAGTCATGGCTTCAGTTTGATCGTGAGTTACGTAAATCATTGTAGTCTGTATCTTTAAATGCAGTTTATGGAGCTCTGTACGCATTTGCACCCGCAATTTAGCATCCAGATTACTCAACGGTTCATCAAAAAGAAAAACATGCGGTTTTCTTACAATTGCCCTTCCCACGGCAACCCTCTGACGCTCACCACCGGAAATATCTTTTGGCCTTCTACCCATTAAGTGATTTAAACCTAAAATCTGAGCAGCGTCTTTAACCCTTTTATCAATATCAGCCCGTGCGTAATTACGCAATTTTAGAGCAAAAGCCATATTGTTATAAACATCCATATGAGGATAAAGCGCGTAATTTTGGAAAACCATGGCGATATTCCGGTTTTTGGGAGGAATGTTATTCACTAACCTATCCCCAACGTAAATCTCCCCTCCGGTAGACGTCTCCAATCCGGCAATCATTCGCAAGGTGGTAGATTTACCGCAGCCGGAAGGGCCAACCAAAACTACAAATTCCTTATCCCTGACGTCGAGATTTACATCTTTAACCGCAGAGATATTGCCCTTATACAGCTTATTTACATTTTTTAATTTGACTTGTGCCATAAGTAAGGATTTTATGGTCTAAATATATGCCTGTCAAGATAAATAATGCAGTAATTTAGAAATAGTATCCTTTAATTCTTTTCTCGGCACTACTAAATCTATTAATCCATGTTCTAAATTGAATTCCGATGTCTGAAATCCTTTAGGTAAATCCTGTTTCAGGGTCTGTTTTATTACCCGGGGGCCGGTAAAACCGATTAAAGCACCCGGCTCAGCAATAGTTACATCTCCTAAACCGGCAAAGGAGGCCAGCACTCCGGCCATAGTCGGATGAGTAAGCACGGAAATAAAAGGCACATTTTCCTGTTTAAGAAGAGAAAGCACTCCGCTGGTCTTAGCCATCTGCATAAGGCTAAGCATGCCCTCATACATTCTTGCGCCGCCACCGGACCCAGAAACAATCACTAAAGGAACTCTTCTTTTTAATGCATTCTCAGCAGCCCGAACTATCTTTTCCCCCACTACCGACCCCATTGAACCCATGATAAAGCGCGAATCAGTAACTCCTAAAGCTATTTCCCGGCCATTGATCTTACCCTCACCCACAACTACTGCCGATTTTAAGCCCGTTTTTTCTTTTGCATCGTCCAGTTTTTCCCGGTATGTTTTGGGGCCGGAAAAGTTTAAAGGATCGCGGGATGTTAAACTTTCGGCGAACTCGATAAAACTATCCTTATCAACCAGCAACTCGACTCTATCCCAGCAAGTAAGCACTAAGTGATATTCGCACTTAGGACAGACTTTTAAATTTTCGTTTAGAATTTTGCTAAAAATTAGGTGGGAACACTTGGGGCATTTACTCCACAGCCCGTCAGGAATATTCTTTCTTTTCTTCTTTGAGCCATCACCAAAAGGTTTCTTGAATATTCTCAAGGCTTAAACCTCCTTATTAGGGCTCCGGATGTAATTTTAGGATAGAAATATGTTGATTTCTGGGGCAGCCTAAAACCCTTGCTTGATACCTTAAATACCGCATCCAAAGATATCGCTCTTAAGATAAAAGCGGTTTTATTCTTTGATGTCATTTTTCTTGCTTCTTCTAAACTATGTGTATATTCAATAGCCCCTTTAAGGTTAAACAACGGTAAAATAAGCTGGTGTAAAACATAAGTATCTATCTCTCGATATAATTTATTCGGTATGATATTTAAACTGGCCGGATTTTTCAAGTTCAAAAAGTAACATTTATTTTTTCTGCAGATACCCAGACAAAATTTGGAATAATTCCTCAATTTCCTCTTTAACAAACCCGGTTTAATTTCCTTTATATCAAAATACCTCTCCAACTTGGAGAAAAATATATCATTTCTTTCCAAAACCGTAACTACTCTATGAGTAGGAAGGATGTTAAGGCCTTTTTGGCAGTCAGTAATATACGCTAGAATATAATTAAGGTCTTTAAACCTCTTTCGGTTCTTCTTAAAATAGTCATAGCTTATTTCAAAACGATGGTGGCCGTCAGCTATAACCAGCTTACACTCACCTATCGCTTTAGTTATTTTAGATATTTGTTTTGGATTAGAAATCTTCCAAATACGATTTCGATTATTATCACTATCCTTAAAACTAAAGAAAGGTTTTTTTCCGACATAGAGCTCATAAATTTCCCTAAATACCTCCAGGCGCTTAGCGGCAATAATAAATATCGGGCTTAAATTCGCCTTGGTTGCTCTTATCATCTTTTTCCTATCTTCCTTTGGCGCGCTCAAAGTGCGCTCGTGAGGAAAAATACCCTTTTTATCCATCCGGAGAAGAGAAAGAATGCCAAAACGCATAACAGACACTCCTTCAACTTTAAATTTTTGCTCATAAAGATACAAACACTCTTCTTTGTCATCAACCAAAATCCCTTTTTTTAACCACCTATCTAAAACTGCACCATTAGCCCGGTAATCACAATTATCAGCGATAAGGGCATGAGTAAAGTTATAAGCGGATTTTTTCCTTAAACGTTTTAACTCATCCTTACTAATAACATCATAAGGAGGGCAAGTAACAAGAGAGTAATCTTTGATAAGCCGGGGGTTATAATAAGTTGCCCTAAAAGGTTTTATCGCCGGTGTTTTCATTATTTATTCTCGTTCTTTGTCTGCTGACATTTGGATTGATCACAGCTTGAACAGGAACTATCAGTTTCTTTTTTGTTATTTGAAAAGGTGCTCTTATTCTTGTAATCGGTAGCATAAAATCCGCTGCCCTTAAAGATCAACCCGGCACCGGAGCTGATTAACCTCTTTACCTTTCCTTTGCATTGAGGACATTCCTTAAGAGCATCATCGCTCATCTTTTGAAAAGCCTCAAAATTAATACCACATCCTAAACATTCATATTCATAAGTTGGCATATCACACTCCTTGAAAATTATACCTTTTTAAGTTAATTTTCGCAACTTTGCCAATTCAGTAAAAAGTTTTTTCTCTCTAAAAGACATTTTTTTAGGAATCTCTATCTCTACCACTACCAGCTCATCCCCCAAGCGCTTGCTGCGTAAATTTGTAATTCCTTTGCCCTTAAGCCTGAATATAGTATTCGGTTGAGTTCCGGCCGGTATCTTCATCTTGACCTTACCATATAGAGTCGGAACAGCAATTTCTGAACCTAAAATTGCCTGTAACGCGTCCACCTTGGCTTTACAATGAATATCATCTCCATCCCTTGCGAATACGGAGTGAGACCTAACATTAATGTAAACATATAAATCCCCTCTTGTGCCGTCGGCAAAACTCCCTTCACTCTTCAATCTTAAAATTGACCCGGTGCCTACGCCTTTGGGAATGCTCACATTGAGCTTTTTCCTCCCTTTTACTCTTCCCCGGCCCAAACAACTTTGGCAAGGATTTTTTACAATCTCACCCTCGCCCCCGCAATCAGGACAAGTTTGGGCAAAGTTTATAAATCCTCCCAGGCCGGCGCGAACTTGTCCCGCGCCGCGGCAGGTCGGACAAACCATTTTTGCTGAACCAGGTTCAACACCGCTGCCGCCGCAAGACGAACACTTATCATAGCGGGCAAAGGTGATATCCTTATCAATCCCACTGCTTGCTTCCTCCAGAGTAATAATTACTTGAAGCTGTAGGTCTTCCCCGGCTCTTCTACGCCCTCGGCTGCCTCCGCCGCCAAAACCGTCAAAACTGGAACCGCCGAAAAACTGCCCGAAAATATCTCCCAATCCCTCAAATACACTGGAAAAATCTGTTCCCCTAAAGATATCTTCCGTAGTGTAACGGGAATCTATTCCGGCATGGCCGTATTGATCATATAGTTGTTTTTTCTGAGGGTCATTTAGAACCGCGTAGGCTTCCGACACCTCTTTAAACTTTTCCTCAGCTTCCTTTTTTTTCCCGGCCGGCACCCTATCCGGATGATGTTTCATAGCCATCTGACGATAAGCTTTTTTTACCTCATCGACACCTGTCCCTTTAGGGATTCCTAAAATATCATAATAGTCACGTGTTGTACTCATAGTCATGTTACAAGTTGCAAGTCATACCCTTACGGGCACAAGCATGTCACAGGTTGATAAACTTGTGACATGTGACTTTGTAGCTTGGGGCTTATTTCTTATTTTCCTCTTTGTACTCAGCGTCAACAACGTCTTCTTTTTTAGGTTTTTCTCCGCCCTCATCCGCTTGCTCTGCTTCGGCCTTCGGGCCTTGCTCAGGCGCTGCTGCGTCCTGCTCTTGAGTTTGAGCGCTGGCTTTATAAACTTGCTCGGCTAATTTATGTGAAGCTTGAGTAAGCTCATCAAGGGATTTTTGGATTTCTTCTTTATTGGCATCTGATTTTTTAAGCACCTCTTTCAAAGCATCAAGCTTTTCCTGAATTTTTTTCTTCTCTTCCTCAGATACCTTATCGCCAAAATCTTTTAGAGATTTCTCAGTCGCATAAACTGCTGTATCAGCCTGATTCTTTAACTCTACGTTTTCTTTTTTCTTTTTGTCTTCCTCAGCAAACTTCTCTGCCTCTTTTACCATCTTATCAATCTCTTCATCGGATAATTTATCCGGCGCGGTTATACGTATAGATTGTTCCTTGCCGGTTCCTTTATCCTTGGCATGCACATGAACTATCCCATCGGTATCGATGTCAAAAGTAACCTCTATCTGCGGAACACCCCTGGGAGCTGCCGGTATACCCACCAAATCAAATCTTCCCAATTCAGTATTATCCGCTACCATCTGCCTCTCACCCTGCATTACCCTGATAGTTACAGCCGGTTGATTATCCTGAGCTGTAGAAAAAACCTGGCTTTTTTTAGTAGGTATAGTGGTGTTCCTTTCAATAAGCTTGGTTAATACTCCTCCTAATGTCTCGATCCCCAATGAGAGAGGGGTAACATCAAGGAGAAGAACATCCTTGGTATCTCCGGTAATTATCGAAGCCTGAACCGCTGCCCCCATAGAAACGCATTCCATAGGATCTATGCCGCGTTCAATCTTTTTACCGGCATAGTCTTCAACGAATTTCTGGACAATCGGCATACGAGTTGGCCCGCCAACCATAATAATCTTATCAATATCGCTGGCTGAAAGTTTTGCGTCGCTAAAAGCGCTCTTTAACGGACCCCGGCATTTATCAACGATAGGCATGACCAATTCTTCAACCTTGGCCCGGTTTATCGACATAGTAAGATGCTTGGGACCGCTGGAATCAGCGGTTATAAACGGCAGATTAATATCTGTAGTGAGAGTGCTGGAAAGTTCGATTTTTGCTTTTTCAGCTGCTTCGCGCAGCCTCTGCATCGCCATCTTATCGTTCCTCAAATCTATTCCTGATTGTTTTTTAAAGTCTTCAGCAATGTAGTCGATTAAAACCTTATCCATATCAGTTCCCCCCAAATGGGTATCACCATGAGTAGAAAGAACTTTAAAGCCGCCTTCAGCCCACATCTCCATTATGGTTACATCCAGAGTTCCTCCGCCAAAATCAAAAACCATAATTTTTAGCTCTTTACCCACCTTATTTAGCCCATAAGCTAAGCAGGCAGCGGTAGGCTCGTTTACAATCCTTAAAACATTTAATCCGGCGATTGCTCCGGCATCTTTAGTGGCTTGCCTTTGATTATCATTAAAGTAGGCCGGCACAGTGATTACCGCGTCCTTTATTGTATCACCGAGATAACTCTCAGCATCCTGTTTTATCTTTTGCAGGATAAAAGCCGAAATCTGCTGGGGTGTATACTCATTGCCATAAACATCAAATTTAAAATCGGTTCCAATTTTTCTCTTTGCAGCCAAAACCGTTCCTTCAGGATTAACCGTAGCCTGTCTTCTCGCCGGCTCACCGACTAATTTCTGTCCATCCTTAGTAAAAGCAACTACCGAAGGGAAAGCTTTGCCACTGGCTACACCGGCACCTTCAGCCGAAGGTATGATAGCCGGCCGCCCCCCTTCCATTACTGCTGCTGATGAATTTGAAGTTCCTAAATCAATTCCAATAACTT
This sequence comes from Methanosarcinales archaeon, assembly GCA_048634245.1. Classification (GTDB taxonomy): domain Bacteria; phylum Omnitrophota; class Gorgyraeia; order Duberdicusellales; family 4484-171; genus Susulua. The sequence goes on from JAIWAR010000021.1 coordinate 9,397, forward strand.
TTGCCATTTTTTAGCCCTCCTTAATGAGACTTAGATTTTTGAGGCTTTTAAGTGCTAACAAAAATCTCTAGTCGAATTAAACCCCTCCGAGTTAGGGTAAAAAGTCAAAGACATTTTACCCTATATACAGCGAGGAGGGATAAGTCTAGTTGTTATTATTCTTCTATATTACCACCAACCCCCTTTTCCTCTTCTTTATCTTCTTTCTCTATCTCTTCGTCTTTTATCTCTTCTTTTATCTCTTCTTTTATCTCTTCTTTTACCTTTTCCTTTTCCTTCACTCTTACAACCTTTACCTTAGCCGGCCTGATAATCCGCCCCCCCAAAAAATAACCCGGTTGCAATTCATCAACCACAACTTCCTCTTTAACGTCTTCACTGTCAATTACCTCTACAGCTTCATGCTGATGAGGATTAAACTTTTGACCCAGAGATTTTATCCGGCTTAAGCCTTTAGTCTCAAGCAAGCTATGCAACTGCTTTAAAATCATATCCACGCCTTGATGCAGGAGCTGATAGTCCTTTTTCTGCTCGGCAGACTTCACGCCTCTTTCAAAACCATCCAGAATAGTTAAAAGTTCGATAATAAGACCTTCATTGGCAAATTTGATAAAATCAGCTTTTTCCTTAAACGATCTTTTTCGATAATTATCAAACTCGGCCTGAAGCCTAAGATACTTATTCCAAAGAACGGAATAATCTTGGACTTCTTTAACTTCTTCAACTTCTTTAACCTTTTTGTCTTTATCGTTATCTTTTTTCTTCATCATACAATTTCCTCAACCACTTCCTTAAATCGATTCTTTACCGCGCTTAAACAAGATGTGGCTTTGGTATAATCCATCCTCATCGGGCCAAGAAGAGCAAAAGCAAACGAAAGATCTTTCTCTTGAAAGCCGGATATGATCAGCGAACAATCGGAAATTTCCTCAAAGCCAATATCATCACCGATAAGTATTTTAATTTTATCGCTCACGCAGCTAAAGAGTAAGTTTTGCAATGCCCCCATCTTGACCTCTAAAGCATAAAATATATCTTTAAGCCGGTTTACGTCCTCAAATTCCGGCTGTTCTAACATAAACCTCATTCCACGAAAAAATACTTTTTTATCTTTTTCCGAAACTGCCATCAGGGAAGTATAACCGCTGAGCCGGACTAAAGCATCTAAGGTATTGTTAACAATATCCTCTACACTAAGCTGGGGTAAGGTATAAAATTTCAGGCTCACCGAATCCTCCTCAAACTCCTCATCATCAAAATGTTCAACATAGCGTTTAAAACCCTCTTGAGTGGGAACTCTTCCTGAAGAAGTATAAATATGAGAAAGAAACCCCTGCTGCTCTAAAGAAACCATAATATTCCTTATTGTAGCTGAAGAGCAATTAAGCTTGTATTTTTGGCAAATATAAGCTGAGCTTATCGGCCTTGATTCCACAATATAGCTATCAATAATCAAGCCTAAAATTTCCTTTTCTCTTTCTTTAATATCGTTTGATTTAGTCATTGCTAACCCTCTTCTTTAGCACTCTAGACCAAAGAGTGCCAGATATATTATCACGTCAACCTACGGGCGTCAAGCCAAACTATTTTTTTATTTTACTCTTCCTCTACCGTTTTTCTTGCCTTCCGGCGCTGATTCCGCCACTTATACTTTTCCTTATTCAGCTGCTTTGAAAGGGCTGAAAATGCCTTATTTATAGCTAAAGACGAGTTTCCGGCCTTTTCATCAACTATTAAAACCTTAGAGGTGGGTAAATAAAGGTGGGAACGGCAGAAGAACTGCTCTTTGTGGGGATTCTTTTCGACATGAACTGATATATGAATAGGATCATCACGGCGGAATATTTGAATCCGCCTCTTAAGCTTCTTGAAATTATTCTCTAAAACATTATCAATATAGTCACTCTTTTCGAAATACTTAAATGAAACATCTACCCGCATATTTACACCTCCTCAATGAGACTTAGGTTTTTCAAAGAAAAACCTGTAGTCGAGTTGAATCCCTCCGAGTTAGGGTAAATTGTCAAAGAGAATTTACCCTATATATAGCGAGGAGGGATACATTACATTTCCTTTACAATTAGCCCCTGTTTCCTTATATAAGATAATCCCCGCTTCTTTGTTCTTATCCAGAAAACTGCTTCTTTCTCCTGATAAGCAGTTTTTAATATTTCATAATTATCGTGGAGATAGCTGGCAATATTCATACGGTTAAAAGGAACCCTTACCTCCACCTTAACCATATCTCTAAAACTCACTTCATAGATTACCTTTTTTAAATCATCTAGGCCTGTACCGTTAGAAGCCGAGATAAAAATACCTTGGGGATACTCATTTTTTAAGCAAATCAATTCCGCAGAAGTTATAGCATCAATTTTATTAAAAACATTAATAGTAAGTTTTTCCTCCAGGCCTAAATCTTTTAATATCGAATCCACTGATTTTTTAAGTTTGACGCTGTCTTTATTGCCGGCATCAATAACATGAAGAAGAATGTCAGCGTAATTTAATTCTTCTAAAGTCGCCTTAAAAGCTTCAATTAATTTAGGAGGCAATTTGTAAATAAAACCTACAGTGTCAGATAAGATTACTTCTGAATTATTGCCCAAAACAAGTGTGCGGCTTACGGTATCTAAAGTTGTAAACAGAGTTGAGGAAATCGTTTGCTTGCTCGCAGCCAGGATGTTAAAAAGAGTGGTTTTTCCGGCATTGGTGTAACCAACAAGAGAGCAAATATTTACACCGCCTTTTTCCCTTTTTTTGCGCCTGGTATCCCGATGCTGCCGGATAAGTTTTAAATCTTTCTTCAAGTGTCCAATACGCTCAGAAATCCTTCTCCGGTCAACCTCCAGCTTTTTCTCTCCCGGACCCTTAGTTCCAATTCCGGCCCCTAAGCGGGAAAGTTCAATACCTTTCCCTTTCAGACGGGGCAGGAGATACTCTAGCTGTGCCAGTTCAACCTGTAAAATGCCCTCTTGAGTCTGAGCATGCTTAGCGAAAATATCCAGGATAAGCTGAGTCCGGTCAATAGTCTTTACCCCCAATAAATCTTCTAAGTTCTTCTGCTGGGTAAAACTCAAATTATTATCAAAAATTACAACTTCTACATTCGTATCTTTAACAGCCTCTGATAATTCCGCAGCTTTACCCTTACCAATATATAAAGCCGCATTAGGCTGACGGAGTTTAACCGAGATTAAATCCTCAACCGCTATTCCTGTAGATAAGACCAGGTTCTTAAATTCAGCGGCTAAAGCTTCTTTACTCCAGCTCTCCTCAGGCGTCACAACAACCACCAAAAGGGCCCTTTCCTTCTTCACGATTTCATGCATCCGCTCAACCATTGACACCCCTTAATATCGTATCCTTTACCGCATCAAAACTTAAATTGTCAACATCTATCCAATGAATACGTTTATCTCTCTTAAACCAGGTAACCTGCCGCTTAGCAAAGTTACGGGTATTTTTTTTCATCCTTTCCCGGGCCTCTTCCTCGCTTATTTTGCCGTTTAAAAACCCCCCTATCTCTTTAATACCGATTATTTTTCCAGCCGTAAGGCTTAAATTCGCCTTTAATAAATCCCTCACCTCTTCTATTACCCCGGAGTTAAACATCTTATCTACCCTCTTATTTATTCTTTCATAAAGGTTGGAACGCTTAAGGCGCAAGCCAAATATCTTAATTGGCATTTTACCCCAAAACCCGAAAGTTTCTTTTCTCTTCTCAGATATTGTTACTCCACTTAAATAATAAACTTCCAAAGCCCTGATTATCCTTTTTAAGTCCCCTGAAGATATTTTTTCCGCGCTTTCCGGATCAACTTCTTTTAACTTCTTAAATAAATACTCATTACCGTGGATCTGAGCCGCTTTATTTAATTTATTTCTTAAAGCATCATCCCTGCCCGGGCCTTTGAATATTCCGTCCAGAATTACTTTAATATAAAGGCCGCTGCCGCCACAGACAACAATAGGAACATTTTTATTAACCAGCTGCTTAATCTTTTTGCCAACTTCAGTAAAGTAGTCAAATACGCTATAACTCTTTTCTACCGGAATCATCCCTACAAAATGATGCTTTACCTCTTCCAGCATGTATAAAGGTGGTTTTGAGGTTATAATTTTTGGCTCTTGGTATACAAGCATGGAGTCAGCAGAAACAATCTCAGCTTTCTTCCGGCGGGCTAATAAAAAACTAACATCTGTCTTACCGGCAGCTGTCGGGCCAACTACAAAAACAATCTCACTCATTTTTTATTTAAGGATAAATTCGAGCAGGGTATCCCTCGTCAAGCAATTCCAAAGAGACCTTTTGAGCCTCATAGCGGCTCTTAAATCTACCCACACGCACCTTATAAATCGGATAACTGCCTTTTTTATCCTCTACGATATAGGATGAATATTGGCTTTTTAATTCTTCGGTTAAAGAACGGGCATTAGCCCTTACACTAAAAGCACCGACCTGAATAGTAAAAAAATCGCCCAAGGCCTCTAAAACTTTAACAAACTTCATCTCACCGGCTTTGGGATACTTTGATTTTATACGCCTTAGGTATTTTTTCTTTTCACTCCAATCCCCATTACGGCTTGATATCTGAGCTAACCGCAATAAAACCAAAGGCATACCGTTAGAAACTGACCTTCTCTCTATCTCAAGGTAAAGTTCTTTAGCTCGAGCATAATCCTTATTCAAAAAATAAGTATCGGCTATTTTGATCATTCCTGAATCATAAAATTTAGAATTGGGAAACCGCCTGATGAGCTTGCGCAAAAAAGTACGGGCCGCAGAGTATTTACCGACTTTTATATAGGCTAAGCCTAAAAAGTAAAGCACCCGATCATCTTCCCGCAGACCTTTAGCACATCTTATAGCCTCATCATAATCTCCGCGAAGATAGGCCTTATGAACATCTGTTATTGATAAGGGGAAACAAAGAATCTGAAACGAAAAAATAAAGACTAAAACTGAACCGATTATTTTCATATTATTTTTTTGCTGATACTTTTTTGTAAATCTAATAAAATCTTGTGCCGTCTTACCTTCGTCTCCTCAGATACATCATCAATTAGCTCTATACTTTTAGCTGCGTTTCGCGGAGAATATTTAAAAATATAAGCGCAGCTAAATTTAACCCTCTCTAAAATATCTTTAGTCCGGTTAAAGTCATCCTGGCTCTCGGTAGGAAATCCCACGATAATATCAGTGCTTAAAGATCCTCCTACCACCTTCTTGTAATTATCCACTATCTCTAAATACTCCAGCTGCGTATAACCGCGATTCATCAGCTTTAAAATCCTATCGGAACCGGACTGAAAAGGAAGATGAAGATGCTTTCTTATTTTAGAGGATTCAGCCATAAGAGTAAACAATTCTTTTGAAATATTTCTGGGCTGGCTGGATATGAAATTAATTTCTTCAACCCCCTCAATCTCATCTATCATTCGTAATAAATCCACGAAATTGATTTTCGTATTGCGTATCGCGTCGTGCGTATCCTCCTTCGCCAAGGCTTCGGAGGACAGGTTGCGTATTTTACTTGTATCTTTGCTTGTGACCTTGTGACCTTGTGACTTGAATCTGTAGTCATTAACATTCTGGCCTAGAAGCGTAATCTTCTTTATCCCCAAAGAGATATTCCTCTTTACCTCATCTACTATATCCAGCGGATTACGCAGACGCAACTCTCCCCGAACATAAGGTACAATACAATAAGAGCAGTAATTAGAACAGCCGGTTGAGATAACTATCTGTGCATGATTAGAGTCTTCGCGAAAACAAGCCCGGTAGAACCCTTCTCCTCTTTCTCGGTCTTTGATATCCATTATCCTTATTCCTTCTTTCTTTATTCTTTCAATATATTTGAACATTTCTTTTTGTTCAGAAAGTGATTTTAACGAATTCCGTAATGTCTTTTCAATTTTCTTCCATTTCCCTGATGGGATTTTTACTTTCTCATGCTCAAGTTCAATGAAGCCGTCGCAGAAGGACTCAAGCGAAATTATGGATAGAAAATATTTTACTTCAATTGTCTGGTTTGATTGTGACGAAGCAAGAAATGTAATGCTTCTGCGAAGTGATTCAATTAGTGGTGAATGCCTGAAATTTTTCACCAATGTTGGCAAACCGCCATTAATTAGATCCCTGTGATTTATTAACTCGTCTTCATGGTCTGAATATGCTTCCGTGTAGACTTTTTTCCTGATTATCGGAGAAACTATGCTCAACTTTCTATCTTTTGGTACTATAGAAAAGTTAAACTCATACCAACTGACTAATTTTCGATAACATAAAGAGAGAATTAAAGAAAAATCTCTAGCTTCTTTTTCAACTTCATCTTTAATTTCAGAGGAACTAAAGTTGACGTCTGTATTTATTTCAAACGTTAAAGATGGCCGTTCAATTTGAATAGTTGCTTTGTTGTCAAAAACATTATGTTTTTCATAAGTGTATCGTGTGAAAGCTCTGCCTTTGCCAATATCTATATCCCATTCAATTTCTTCTGGATAACCATTTTCAAATTTGATGCTTCCATCATAATGAAATTCTCTTGACCCCCATTTTTTCAATATGCCACTAGGCGTCAATTCAACGGTGACATAAATGTTTTTTGGATTTTCAATTGGAGTTTCTGAGATAGCATATTCATAACTACCTATAAATAGATTTGCATTATTCCCTTGACGGCTCCACCCGCTAATATTCTTTACTGTAACTTCAGGGTCAGCATCCTTCTCGCCTCTGATTTTTAAGTTTCCGTAGTCATCGCCACTCAAGCTTCCATTAAATGCCCTACCTAACTCTTCGTCACTGCCCAATAAGATGAGTTCTGTTGAAATTTTTTCAGGATTGTATTTTTCATGCTCTATCTTGAGCAAAACTGGAATTTTGCCAGAAATAAATCCACGGTATTCAAACTTATTTTTTCTAGTGTCCATTGGGCTTACTGTTTATTCCTTTGACCACTTCGTCCTGCATAACTCGCAGGCATTAGACTGTCGAGTTAATGCAGATATTAGAACTTCTTTCTGTTTTTAAATTTGGCGAACTATAATCCGAGAGCATCTTTTTCACTTTGAGTCAAAAGCCTTGAAAGAGTATCTTTTGGACTACTATACATTACCTTCTTACGAATACGTCTTGCCAAATCAAAAGCTCCACGTCCAAAAAGCAACTTCCCAAACTGTTTTCCGCTTTGAGCCAAATTAGTCAAAGCCTTTCTCCCAGCAGCTGCTACTGCCCCAGTTGCAGGATCACCACCAGCTAATGCAGAGTCAATTGCACCACCACCAGTTTCAGCAAAGAGATCCCATAACATCCGTATGGGTGACAACTCGGTTTGTTGTGACAATGGAGAAAAATATTTCGAAGCTTCAGCAAGTTCGTGTTGAATCCGGTGAGCTTCTTTGAGAGTTTGAGCATTTCGCAATTCCACAAGTAGCCTCCAAAGTTTTTTTCTAGCATCAGTCCACTCTTCGCGCAGTAGTTTGAGCATATCGGGAATATCTTCTCTTTTTTTACAGTTGGTTAAAATTATGTTCAGAATTGGAGGTATCTTAAGACCAATGCGCCCTTCCTCCGTTGCCATAGCATACTCTTGCCAGTCTTTATCAAGTACTTGAAATAATTTTTCTGGATATTTCGCCGCCCTAAGTTCCAAGGCACGAGAAAACCGACCCTCGCAAATGATACTGCCGCCATCTCTTGAAACCGCTAATATCTTTCCAACAAATTCAATATGCGCGTTATAGTGAGGGTTTCCAGGTCGCGCATTTGAGAATTCAGCAGCAATATCACGAAGAGCATAAGAAACTTCCCCATCAGATATGGGTTTTAGGTTTTTCGCTATTGAAAGCAATCCTTCATAATTACTAAGGACAGGCCCCATACCCACAATAATGTTTCTCGCCCCAGGCTCATTCGTACTCATTTCCTCATCTGCTATGGGATCGTAAGGCCAAGGTTCCAAAATCATGGACATTTCATCGTGAAGTACAATCGCCCTGACAAAACGCTCAATGTCCTGCAGTTCATTCCAATTTTGGAGTCCTCCTTGAACAAGACTACGAAAAGGATAAAAAGCCTCTGGATTAAATATAGCGACACTCGAAGGTTCCATGTTACACATAGCCTATAAGGGAACGTATTAAACTTATAAAATTATTTGCTGGTTAGCGAATATTTTTTAGCTTTTGCTTTCTTCTCGCCTCGAATTACTGATTTGCCAATGGATTATACCGAGCCCCCTGCAATCTTGATCCATCCGGCTCCAGACTCCCGTCTCCGGGCTTACCTGCGGATTTCACTATCCCGCCTATTGTGGCGGGACTGGCTAAGCTTTAGTCAGGTGGGACTTTCTTAACCTCAACGCCA
>JAIWAR010000022.1:0-17582 GCA_048634245.1 Methanosarcinales archaeon
TCGATTTTTTTAATCCGGTGCTTCCCGGGATTTAGGCTTTTAAGAATCTCTGAAATCCGGGGCTTTAACTCGTCCTTGCTTGATTCTACTTTATGTAAAATATTACTATACCGGGCTTGAGCCTCAAAGATCCTCCCTCCCTTGATCACCTGAGATATTTTCTCCAAAATACTATTATCCCTTGTTTTTGCAATGTAAAAAACATATCTATCCGATGAATAAAATTTATCCGGATGCTCAGCATAATAGCTGCTTATCTCCTTAGGCAAAACATTAACCTGAAATTTTACGTATTTATCAATAGCGCTTCTTAACATATACTGCTCTTTGATCTTTTGTCGAAGAAGAGCAATAGTCAATCCCATATCTGTTAATGATTTTTCAAACTCCTCTCGAGATAAGTAAGAGGCAGTTAACTGAGCTATCTTACCCTCTATCCGGGAAGAAGAAATATTTACCTCATCCTGCCGAGCTTTATCCAGAATAAGCGTATCTTCGATTAACCGCTGTAATGCCTTTGCCCTAAACTCTTTGTCATTGTCTGAGGCCTCTTCTTCCCCGTCAAAGAGCCGCAGAGCGACAATTTTACAGTATTCATCCAGATCCCGAGAGGTAATAACTTGTTTATTCACCTTAACAATTATTTTACTTATATCCTCACCCCAAACTGTAAACTCCGATAGAAAAATTCTTTCTACCGGAATAATGATAAAGGCCATTAAAATTACTCCTACTAAAAAATACTTTTTCATAACTATCTCTCCTCTAACTATGTTTTTCTAAGCCTGTATCGATCTTAAACAACTCCTTTAAATATTCTATCTCTTTTTTAAGTAAGCGGCAATACAAATCAAACCCTACCATCCAAATAAATCCATGCTGTTGACGCCCTAAAATATTCCCGGCACCTCTTAGCTCTAAATCAGTCATGGCTACCTCAAAACCCGCGCCCAAATGTGAAAATTCACAAATATGCTCAAGACGCTTCTGCGCATCTAAAGGGATGCTTTTTAGAGCCGGTATTACCAAATAAGCAAAAGCCTGCGTATTGCACCGGCCTACCCTACCCCGCAACTGATGCAAATCTGCCAAGCCAAACCTATAAGCATCATTGATAATTATCGTATTCGCCGCGGGGATATCTATTCCGGATTCAACAATAGCAGTTGAAAACAAACAATCTATCTTGTGGTCAATAAAATCCATCATAACCTTTTCCATGACATGAGTTGGCAACCGGCCATGTACAAGGCCGGTTCTTATCTCCTGCGGCAGCACTCGCTTTAGGGTATGTGCAACTTTTTCAATAGTCTCAATGCGATTGTGAATAAAAAAAACCTGGCCGCAACGTTTTACCTCCCTGATTATTGCCTCTTTTAAATTATTGACATTAAACTGGTTGATTTTCGTCCTAACAGCCAGCCTTTGTTTAGGCGGCGTTCTTATTAAGGATATGCCTTTAAGGCCGATTAAACCCATATATAGAGTACGGGGAATCGGAGTTGCGGTTAAAACAAGAACATCAATGTTTACTCTTAGTTTTTTTATTTTCTCTTTATGGTGAACGCCAAATTTATGCTCCTCATCGATAATCAAAAGGCCTAAATCCTTAAACTTAACATCATCGGAAAGAAGCCGATGAGTCCCCACAATAATATCGACCTTACCTTCCTCTAACTTTTTTAAAATCTCTTTTTGCTCAACTGCAGTGCGAAAACGCGAAAGCATCTCTACATAAAAAGGGAAATCTTTTAATCGTTTTACCAGGTTTGTATAATGCTGATAGGCAAGTATTGTAGTGGGCACCAAAAACGCAACCTGTTTTCCGCTAACAACCCCCTTAAATGCCGCCCGCATAGCTACCTCAGTCTTACCATAACCTACGTCCCCGCAAATAATTCTATCCATACAGCCGGCCCCTACCATATCAGCTTTAACCTCAGCGGTCGCTTTTAGCTGATCTTCGGTCTCTTGGTAAGGGAAAGCCTCCTCAAACTTTTTTTGCCAGTTGCCGTCCGCCGCATATTTAAACCCGCCGATTATTTTCCTCTGAGCTTCCATTCGCAAAATTTCCAGAGCAAAAACCTTTATGCCTTTTTGAACCTTTTCTTTGATTCTTGCCCACTCTTTTGAGCCTAACCTCGAAAGCCGCGGCTTCCTCAGGCCGAAACTCGCATATTTCTGGATAAGGTGAGCATCTTCTTTGGCGACATAGAGCTTATCTTTGTTATCATACTCTATCTCAAAATAATACTCTTTTTTCTGCCTTACCTTAAGACGTTTTACCCCTAGAAACTTACCGATTCCATAACGGCTGTGAACAACATAATCACCTTTTTTTATTCGCAAAACCGCCTCCAGAGGAATATCCTCAGAGGAATAACGTTTAGTTTTTTTAAGGTGGGGTATAACGATCAGAAAATCATAATCACTTACTTTTTTGTTAAGGGTTTTGTCAAAACTATAAATTTTTTTTACTGTCTCAAACTCCCACTCTATCCTTAAAGGAAAAGTAAAATTAACAAGAAAAATCTCCAACGTGTCTCCGCGAACAGAAAAATCCCCCTCTTCGGCTACTTCTTCGACTCTACGATAGTTCAAAGAAACAAGCTTCTCCACTACATAGCCTGAAGATACATCCTTATTAATATAAATCTTAAAAGTTTCAAACATTATTAAGTATTTTAGCGCTGTTGCAGAAAAGAAACGGGAATGACAGAAAAAGTCATTTTATCTGAGGTGAAAGTGAGATTTTCGAAATAATAAGACTAGAGGCGAAGCAATGAATATTGAAGAATAGGTGCCGGCAACGATTCCTACCAAAAGCGTAAAAGAAAAACCTCTTAAGATCTCTCCACCGAAATAAAAGATTGAGACTACCACCATCAAAGTAGTTACCGATGTGATTATTGTCCTTGAAAGTGTGCTGTTTATGGCCACGTTAACAACCTCGGTTAAAGATGATTTCCGCATACGCGGAGAAACTTCTCTTATCCGGTCATAAATAACTATAGTATCGTTTATGGAATACCCGGCAATAGTTAACAGAGCGGTTACAGTTAAAAGATTTACCTCATAACCAAAAAGCACAAGAAAGCCTAAACTAATAAGTACATCATGAAAAAGAGCAATTACAGCCGCAAAAGCAAAATCAAAGTGTTTGAATCGAACCCCTACATAGACAAGTATGCCCAAAAGCGAAAGTACTATAGCTAAATAAGCTTTTTTTCTTAAAATTTTACCGACAGCCGGGCCAACAGTGGTTGCTTTAAGCTCCTCAACACTCTTAAATTTTTCCTTTAAAGCTCGATCGATATCTGAAGCGACATTAGAGGTACTCCTGATACTTACTCCTCCGGGGATGTCTTTAAACTCCTGAATGGCCACCTCGCTAAAACCCTCTTCTTTTAAAATATCGCGCAGCTTTTCAATATCAACCGGCGGGCTGATTTTATATTCTAAGATTTGCCCCCCTTTAAAATCTATACCATAAACCGCGTCACCCTTAGAGTAAAAATTAAACAACCCGATTGAAATCAGAATTAGAGAAAAAAGAATACATACCCCTTTGAATTTAACAAAGTTGATTTTTACAGAAGAAATAAGTGAGAGCATGGGGAGTTTCTTTAATTTTAGGTCCAAAAGAAAAGAAAAAATCGTCCGGCCTACAAATACGGCGGTAAAGATACTGGCCGCAATACCCAAAGAAAGAGTGGCAGCAAAACCTTTTATCGGGCCGGTTCCGTAGATAAAAAGAAACAAAGCCGCGATAAGGGTAGTGAGGTTAGCATCAATAATAGTCCGCTTAGCCCGGTTAAAGCCATTCTTTATGGCAATGCTCAACGGCTTATGCAGTTTTAATTCTTCGCGTATTCTTTCAAATATTAAAACATTAGCGTCTACAGCCATGCCTAAAGTTAAAATCATACCGGCAATCCCCGGTAGAGTTAAAGTGCCTTTAAAAATCTGCAGGCCGGCTAAAATAAACAATAGGTCCAAAAAAAGACAAATAACCGTAATCACGCCGCCTAAAAAATAATATATTAAAACAAAAACTACCACCATGGCAGCTCCAAACATTATGGAATTTATCCCCCGGGTTATCGAATCGGAACCTAAAAGAGGGCCTACGCTTCTTTCTTCTTCCACTACCAGGGGAATCGGAAGGGCACCGGAGTTTAGCACTGTCACAATAAGCCTGGCATCATCAAGTGTAAAATCACCGCTGATTCGCGCTTCACCGCTTAATATCGGCTCATTTATTCGCGGAGCGCTTTTGATTCTTTCATCAAGCACGATAGCTAAAGCCTCGCCCACGTTATCTTCAGTAACTTTAGCGAATTTCTTTGTTCCCGCGGGAGTAAATCGTAAGGTCGGTTCCGAACCGCCATAGGAATTAAACCCTAAATAGCTCTCCAGAAGATCCGAACCTACTATGACCGGCTCGCTGTGGAGCAGAAGATACTCATCATTGTACTCTTTAAACTCATAGCCTAGGGGAATTTCTCCATCGCGAGCTTGAGATACTTTATCGGAATCTCGCTCGACTAATTTAAATTCTAATTTCCCAACCTCTTTTAACCTATCGATTATCTCACGGTTTATAACTCCCGGAACTTGAACTAAGATAGAATCATTCCCCTGGCGCTGGATAGACGTTTCTTTAACCCCATAGGCATCAATTCGATTGCGTATTTTTTCTACCGCTGCCCCGATAGCATCACTTACCTTGTCCGTTGCAATAGCAGAGGTATCGGCGCGCAGCAACACATACATCCCGCCTTTTAAATCTAAGCCTAAATTTATATTTTTCTCCAGCGGAAAAACATAAAAAGCGCAGAAGGCAGCTAACCCCAGGATAGCAAACATTCTCAATTTTAAATCCGCACGTTTAATCATCAATGAGTCTTTCTTATATAAGCGATAGAATTCTTCTCAATTTCAATCTTTGCGTTTTCATCAATCCTTAAAACAACCGACTTTTCCTTTATATTGACAATTGTTCCGTAAAAGCCTCCACTCGTAACCACTTCATCGTTTTTCTTCAACCCCATAACCATTTTTTGATGTTCTTTTTGTTTTTTTTGCTGCGGCCGTAAAATTAGAAAGTAAAAAACAATAAAGATAAAAATTAACGGTATGAAATTTAAAATCCCGGCATTTGGTGCTGGTTGCATCTTTACCTCCTTTAATGATCCGCCTTAGGCGGAGAATTAAATCCCGAAGTCGCGCTGGGTAAATGTCGAAGAGATTTACCCAGCATCCCCTGCGACGAGGGACACGTTAATATAGTATTTACGAAATTACCTCTTTTTCTGCTTTTGCCTCTGTTTTTGTTTTTGTTTTCGCCTCTGCTTTTTTATTTTGGCGCTTATACTTTTTAAACAAAGCAGCTACTGTTTCTGTTGGCTTAGCCCCTTTCTTTATCCATGTTTCGTATTTTTCGATATCAATCTTTAGAAGCTCGTGTGAGGGGTCATAATGGCCGACTTGAGTGACAAATTTCGACTCCCGCGCACTGCTTGCTTCAGCTACAACAATCTTATAATGATACCTTCTTTTAACCGACCTTCCCGGCCGGCGTAGTCTAATCTTAAGCATACTTACTCCTCCTGTTCGTAATTAAAATATATTCCTTAATTTCCCGTTTATTCCCTGCTTCCGGCCGCTAACCTAAGTGCTGCCATTTGAGCCTCAGCCTTATTAACGGTTTCTTTATACTCATTTTCAGGAACTGAATCAGCTACAATACCAGCCCCGGCCTGAATATAGGCTTTTTTGTCCTTAAACACTATTGTCCGGATTATTATACAAGTATCCAGACTTTTTGTGAAGGAAAAATATCCTATTGAACCGGCATAGATTCCTCTTCTCTGAGATTCAAGTTCATTGATTATCTGCATTGCTCTTACTTTAGGCGCTCCGCTAACCGTTCCAGCGGGAAAGCAGCTTATTAAAGAAGAAAAAATATCCTCTTTGCGGTTTAATTTTGCTCTTACCTCGCTGACAATATGCATTACATGCGAAAATTTTTCTACCTCCATAAAGGTAGAAATTCTAACCGTTCCCTTTTTGGCAATCCTCCCTAAATCATTCCGGGCCAAATCAACTAACATAATATGCTCAGCCTTTTCCTTAGGATCGTTCAAAAGAGACTTTTCCAGCCTTAAATCTTCAGCTTTATCTTTGCCCCTCTTTCGGGTACCGGCAATCGGGCGGGTAGTTAACTCCCCATGCTCGCATCTTAAAAGCATTTCCGGAGAAGCACCAACAATTTTCGTTTTACCGAAATTTAAATAAAACATGTAAGGAGAAGGGTTAAGTACCCTTAAATATCTATAAACTATAAACGGATCAACCGCAAATTCGGTAGAAAATCTCTGAGAAAGAACAGTTTGGATTACCTCTCCTTCTTTTATGTATTTTTTTATTTTTTTTACAGCGGCCAGAAAATCCTTTTTTTTGAAATTCGCTTTAATTTTAAGCTTTGAAGAATTAAATGGCAGCTCAGGTAATTTCCCAAAACCGGTAATTTTCTTACAAAGCTGCTCTAAAATATTCCGCTCTTTGCGGTAAACTTCTTCTAATTTTGTTTTCCTCTTCAAAGCTACAAAAGAGAGAACTTCAACCTGCCGCATTAGGTGGTCGAAAATAATAAGAAATTTGGGAAGTACAAAATAAGAATCGTAGGTGCCTAAAGAATCCGGCAAGTCCTTACCAACCGGCTCATAGAATTTTACCACATCATAGCCAAGATAACCTACAAACCCTCCAAAAAAACGCAAATTCTCTTTAGGCGCCACCCGGTAGCGGTTCAGTATTTTTTTTAACTCATCACAGGGATCTTTTTTAGCCAGGAAACATCTTATTTTGCTCTCTTTAAAATAAATTTTTTTTCCTTTGCTTTTAAAAGAACATATCGGTTCAAATCCCAAAAACGAAAACCGGCAGATTTTCTCCTCCCCTTCTAAAGATTCCAGAAGAAAACTATCTCCTTTTATTGTTTTATTTAAATTATGATAAATCGAGATAGGCGTAAGCGCATCGGAAGAAAACTTGCACGAAAAAACAATAAGATTATTATTCTTTGACAGTTTCTTAAACTCTTTTAAAGAAGGGCTGATCTCCATGGGGCTTAAATAAGTCTCCTAAAAAAACAACTCCACTCTCCGGTGTGACAAGCAACACCTTTCTGCCTTACTTTTATCAACAAAGTATCTTTATCGCAATCATAGTATATCCTTTTAACCTTTTGAATATTTCCGCTGGTATCTCCTTTGCGCCAAAGGACTTTTCTGGAGCGGGAATAAAAACAGGTTCTTCCCTCCCTCAAGGTGATACCTAAAGACTCCCTGTTCATATAGGCGACCATTAATACATCTCCTGACTTCTCATCCTGGACAATCGCCGGGATAAGCCCTTTCTTATCAAACTTTAATTTCGGCAACCTTATACTCTTTTTCCCTTTTTCTTTATTCCCTCTTTTCCCTTTATCTTTCATCTCCTCACCTTGACTCCCCTCTTATTTAAATAACTCTTTATCTTTTTAATACTGATCTGACGATAGTGAAATATTGAAGCAGCTAAAGCCGCGGTTGCATTAGTTTTCTTAAAAACATCGTAAAAATCTTTGAGACTCCCCGCACCTCCGGAAGCAATCACCGGTATTGCTACTGCCGCGGATACTGCTTTAGTTAGCTTTAAGTCAAACCCATCTTTAGTGCCGTCACGATCCATACTGGTAAGAAGAATTTCACCGGCACCTAACTTTTGAACTTTTTTTGCCCACTGTAGTACCCCTAAACCGGTTGGTGTCCTTCCTCCGTTAATATATACTTCCCACTTTTTCGTATCGCGTCTTAGTTTTGCGTCAATTGCCACTACTATACACTGACTCCCAAAGACTTCTGAAGCTTCTTTAAGAAGCCGGGGATTTTTTACCGCGGCGGTATTCAGAGATACTTTCTCTGCTCCTGCCAAGAGAAGCTTGCGTATATCAGCTATGCTCCTTATGCCCCCGCCAACTGTAAACGGCATAAATACGGCCCGGGATATCTTCTTAACCAGCTCTATGGTTGTAGACCGCCTTTCTATGCTAGCGGTAATATCCAAAAAAACTAACTCATCAGCCCCTTGATTTTCATAAAATTCAGCATTCTTAACCGGATCGCCGGCATCCCTTAAATTAACAAAATTTATACCTTTTACTACCCGGCCTTTGTTTATATCAAGACAGGGAATAATTCTCTGTGCCAACATAGCCTAAATTATACCACAACTCTAAAGAAAACAAAGAAATTTGGAGGAAATAGCGGCAGAATCTAACTAAAATTCAAGGATATCCAGTCACCAAGATAATGAGTTAGAGTTATAACTACCGCTGCGATAAGCAGGTGTTCACCGATTACCTTCCAGGGATTCACCTTCTGCGCCCTGGAAATCCGGTAGCTAAGCACAGATAATACCAAAAATCCCCAGATTACACTAACAATGATCGCGGTTGAAAGTTTAAGCAACAGAACAGGTATAACAAAAGTTATAGAAAAAGCAAACTTTGAAAAAAAAGTTGCCATTGTTGCTGCCCAAATCTGTTTTGAGGTATGCTTATTCTCAAACTCTTCAGAAATATGTATGCCTAAAGCATCAGAAAACGCATCGGCTATAGCAATAATCAGTATACCTCCGATAACTACAAGTCTTGAGTTGGTACCTGAATTTAAACCAACCATCAATCCCAAGGTAGTAATTATCCCCGAAGTCACGCCAAAGCTAAGCCCTACTTTTAATGAGTGGTTCATTTTAAACTAAAAAACTCACAATAAAAATCAAAAGTAGCCCCAACCGGATTTGAACCGGTGTCTTATGGCTGAGAACCATATGTCCTGGACCAGGCTAGACGATGGGGCCGTATTTTATATAATTTTACCCATAAAGCCAAATATGTCAATCCAATTTTCCAGAAAAGTTAAAGCCAGGCTTCAACGGAGAGTAGTTCAGGGGATTTCGAAGTTAAGGCCGTCGTAAGCAAACTTTATATCCGGCTTAAGCTCTGCATTTAGTTTTTTTTCTAAAAGATGCGGTTTTTCTTTTAACATAGTCATGCCAAAATGGGTTAAAATCGCCTTCTTGGGATTAACCTCCTGAATAATCTTTATTGCATCTTCTAAGCAAAGATGTTCAAAATCATCCCTTCGCTTATAAAAGGCCACATTAAGTATAATAATTGTTGAATCTTTATAGATATTTATCAACTCCTCAAAATATTGGGTATCAGAAACAAAAGAAACGATCTCCTCTCCTAAATAAAATTTCAGTCCATAAGTCTCCACGGAATGAAGATTTTTAGCAGGAACCCTAAAACTTAAATTCCCGGCTTGAAATTCCCCCTCTTTTAGAATTTCAATTTTCTCAGGGTAATCCTTAAGATAAGAATAAATCACTCCTTCCTCGCCAAAAGCGTCAGCCGGAACGAATAAGGCCCCCCGCTTCTTAAAACCGCCCTCTGTCATCGCCTCAATCATTATGTTTACATCATTGCTATGATCTAAATGTTTATGGGTTAAGATGATACCGTCCAAATCTTGAGGCATTAGTTTTGGCCGGGAAGCGCAGCACTTTACCAAGGAGCCCGGGCCGGGATCAATAAGTATATTAGTATCCTGATATTGCATCCAAATACCGCCCGATGCCCGCAATTGCTTCATTACCACAAAGCGCGCTCCCGCGGTACCTAAGAACTTTATAAACCCCATATTAGCCTCACTCTCTCAACCCTCATCAGCATTGGACTTATTCTTTTAGCCATATCTTTCTCATTTCCTCGGTAATCTCATGCGCAAGAGTAGAGCTTATTTCTTTTTCACACTCCCTTGGCTTAGCCTTTACCTTTATAAAATCGGCTATACGGCAACTTCGTGCGCCTTCGGTCCTGGCCGCATCTCTTAACTCTCTATCGTCACTGACAATAATAACCTCTTTTTTATTTTTCATCCGCGATAGCCGTTTCTTTATTAAGTCATCTGCCGTTGATTCACCGCTAAAGAGGACCTCAAAACTCCCCCTCTGCTGCATGGCTTCGAAATTTAACCTGCCGTCAAATACAATCAGGACCTTATTGTTCTTGCTCCCGGTAAGTTTATTTTTTCGTATATAGTTAATTAGAGCCTGATGCGGTATATTTGAATTTTTAAGGCTTGCGACCCGGTGAATGAGATTGAAGCCATCGATGATATACGCTAACATAAAATATTCCTCCAATAATGCTCATAGATATCAAAAAAATCAGATTGAGCAAAGAAATACCTAAACCAACGCTCTTCTCAATCCCCACTAAAGAAAAGAAGTAGACAACCGAAGCTTCTCTTGTTCCGGCTCCGGCAATTGTAATCGGAATAAGAGCAATCGCCGAAATAATGGGCACCACAATCAGAAAATAAACAATGCTTATCTCTACACTAAATGCCAGCGAAACAACAAAAAATCCCAGAACCATCAAAATCTGAACAGGAAAGGAGAAAAAAAGGCTTTTAATAAAAACTTTCGGGTTATTTTTGAAAAAATACAGCTTATCGTGAAAGGAAACCAGTCTCTTCCTTAAAGAAGAATTTCTCTTAAATACCTTCATAAAAAAGAGAAAAAAAGATTTGCTGAAAATAATCAGCGTTGAAAATCCGGCAATACCGCAAAGAGTAAAAAGAGCGACAGCGACTTCTTCACCGGGTATTATATTTCTTCCGGCAATAAACGCCAGGAGAGATACCAACGTAAGGGCAATACCTCCGCTAAACCTATCCATAAGAACAGAAGAGGCAACCTTGCCGGCATCACCATACCGATAAGATATGCTAAAACTTCTGAATACATCTCCGGCGACAAAAGAAGGAAAAAAAAGATTTAAAAAAAGCCCGCAGAAGCTGGAACAAAATGCTTCTTTAACGGATATATTAATTCCCAAAGAAAAAAGCAAAAACCGCCAGCGAAATATACTAATTACCTGGCCGAGAAAGAAAATCGCAAAACCCAGCAAAAGATAAATTTTCTTAGAATCTTGATAAACGGCAATTAATTTTTTATAAGGAACGAGCTTAAAAAGGGCGAAGAGTATAGCCCCGGTTACCAGCACTCTAACAAAAAAGAAGACTTTTTTTCTCAAAACCTGCCTTTAAGAGCTTATATAACGTCCTCTAAGATATTTATAAACACTAAGAGCGGCCACAGCGCCCTCAGACGCCGCAGTTATTAACTGTTTTAAGGGGCGCTTGCGGCAATCGCCGCAGCTCCAGACAAAACGAGAAGAACTCTGCATCTCCTCATCAGTAATAATAAAACCTTTTTCATCTAAAGAAATTATATCTCGAAAAAAATCGGTATTCGGCTTAATTCCAATTGCAATAAATAAACCCGAAACTTTTATTGATCGCTGCTGCTTATCATTTATATTTTCAATAATTATTTCTTCCACTAAATCCCGGCCTTTTACCTCGGTGACTACGCTACTAAAGATAACCTCGATATTTTCTCGGGCAAAAAGCTTCTTCTGCAGATAGTCTACCGCTCTTAGCTCCTTACGACGATGGATTAAAGTAACTTTATTGGTAATTTCAGCAAGGTATAACGCTTCTTCAACCGCAGTGTTACCCCCACCGACGACAACCACATCTTTACCCTTAAAAAAGAAACCATCGCAAACCGCACAATAGGACACTCCTTTACCTAAAAGCCTATCCTCACCCTTAACCCCCAACCTCATAAAAGCCGCGCCGGTCGCGGCTATAACGCAAGAAGCGGAATAAATACGGTCGGGGCCGGATAAAAAAGCTTTATCTTCCTTGATTTCTACCTTTGAAATCTCCTCACTGATAACATCTATTTTTAGGTCCTCTAAAGTCTTGGTTAAGTTTCCGGCTAAATCTCTTCCTTTAGTGCCCGTCGCAAGCCCCACATAGTTATCAATATTTTCCATAAAAAGCAGTTGTCCCCCAATACTTCCGGCTTCAAAGAGGAGAAACTCTAACCCGATTCGCCTGGCGTAAACAGCAGCAGCCACGCCGGCGATACCACCACCGATTATAATTAATTCGACTTCTTCTTTCATATTATTTTTTCTTACAAACTTGAAGGTAATACTCTATTGAACGGTCATAGGTTGCTTCTGCTTCCGGCGGAAACACACAACCCGGGAGCTCCCCTTGGGCGAGATGATACTTCAAACACTCACAACATACCCCTTTTCTTGGACAGCCGGGATAAGTGCAACTACAAAAATCAGTGTTTGTTTTTCGGTTTAGACACTCCATCTTTTTTAGCAATAATTTTTCTTAGCTTAAATTCTGCTTTTATCCTTTGCCAAAAAGAAATACGGTCAATAAAAACTATTCCTTCAATATGATCAATCTCATGCTGAAAAATAACCGCCAAGAAACCTTCAGCCTTTATTTCTACCGATTTACCCTCTTCATCCTGAGCTAAAATCCAAACCTTATTCGCCCGCTTGATCTCTAACTCCAGCCCCGGAAAGCTCAAGCACCCTTCAATAAAACTGATAGAACCCTCTTTTTTTATAATCCGCGGATTGACTATTTTGAAAGTGTGGTTCTCGACTTCAATAACAAGTAGGCTTAAATCCAGGCCGGCTTGGTTTGCCGCCAACCCAACACCGCCGCTAAAACGCATTAAAAGTAGCATCTCATCGAGTAAACGCTTTATGTCGCTATCAACTCTTTCTACCTTCCTGCATTTTTTTCTTAGAATTTTCTCAGGCCAAATGTGTATTCTTAATTTTGTTTTGTTCATCTAGCTCTACGTACCTTCCTTTTAAGGTTCTTAATTCTTCTTCCTGATACAACCCATAGGAAATAATCACTATCTTATCTCCCAGAGAACCTAACCGGGCTGCCGGGCCGTTAAGGCATATCATACCGCTGTCTTTGGCGCCCTTAATAACATAGGTTTGTAATCGTGCCCCATTATTAACGTTTAGCACGTCTACCCTCTCTCCTTCACATAAATCCGCCTCTTCCATTATTTTCTCATCAATCGTTATGCTTCCCTTATAGTAAAGCTGCAAATCATTCAAGGTAGCATAGTAAACTTTTGACTTAAGCATTATCCGCATCATTATTTTCTCCTCGCTATCAACTCATAAGTTAAATTAGCAATCATCAACTCCTCATCAGTAGGAATAATTAAAATTTTTACCTTCCCGCCGGAAATTCGCAAAATATCTTTTTTTATATCGCTTACAATACTTCTTGAATTTTCACCAATGCCGCCGGTAAAACATATTGCATCGGGCCGGCCTAAAATAAAGTAATAAGCCCCAATATACTTCTTAAGACGATAGGTAAACATTTCATAGGCTAGTTTTGCTTTACGGCTGCCCCTTTTTACCGCTTTTTTTAAGGTACGAAAATCATTGCTTAAACCCGATACCCCCAGAATGCCGCTTTTTTTATTTAAAATTTCATCCATTTCAGCAACAGAAAGCTTCTCTTTCCTCATAAGATAGAAAACCGCGGCCACATCAATATCACCGGAACGGGTCCCCATCATTAACCCTTCAAGAGGGGTAAACCCCATAGAAGTATCGACGGATTTTCCTTTATCAATAGCTGTCAAGCTGCATCCGTTTCCCAAATGGCAGGTAATTAATTTCAATTTATTTAAGGATTTTTTCAAAATTTTCGCCGCTTGTTGAGCAACGAATTGATGAGAAGTTCCATGAAAACCATACTTTCGTATCCGGTATTTTTGATAATAGTTAACAGGTATAGGGTACATATAGGCATATTCAGGAATATTCTGGTGAAAAGCAGTATCAAATACGGCTATTTGAGGTATACGCGGGAATAACTTTCGACAACCTATAATTCCCGCTAAATTTACCGGATTATGTAAGGGGGCCAGAGGTATACATTCTTTTATTTTTTTTATTATCCTTTGATTAATCAAGCGCGGTTGGGTAAAAGTTTCTCCGCCATGGACAACCCTATGGCCAATAGCCGAAATTTCCTCAAGTCCACCGATTACGCCGGTTTTGAGAATATCAGATACCAAAACCTTTACGCCCTGGCGATGATCTTTGACCTGAGACCTTTTCTCCCCAATCCTCTCGATAAGCCCTTTAGCGAGAAGAGAACCAACCGGAAGATCATAGAGCTTATATTTTATTGAAGAACTTCCGCAATTTATAACTAAAATTTTCATACTTTTAACTCTCAGCCTTAGCTTCCTCTCTTTTTTGGGCCCGGATTACAGTGATTGCCGTACAATCAATTATATCCTCTACCTCACACCCCCTGGATAAATCACTGCAAGGCTGTTTTGTTCCCAGGATTATCGGGCCAATAGCTCTAGCCCGAGCCAGGCGCTGCGTCAACTTATAACAAATATTACCGGCATCTAAATTAGGGAAAATCAAAACATTTGCTTTTCCCGCAACTTCACTTGCTCCCAGCTTTAACAAAGCAACCTCTGACACCAACGCGCTATCACCTTGCAACTCTCCATCAATCAAAAAACCGCTGTTTTTTGACTTCGCAATCTCTACAGCCTCTTTTATCTTATCTACCCATCTCCCTTGCGCACTGCCTTTAGTAGAAAAACTTAAAAGAGCAACTCGAGATGTAATCCCTAAAACATCTCTGGTAAAACGGGCGCTGGAAACCGCGATATTCGCAAGCTGTTCGCTTGTAGGATAAGGAATTACTCCGCAATCAGCATACACAAAAATTCCGTCATTACCGTAAGAACAATCCGGGATCGCCATAACAAAACAACTTGAAATAATCCCCGCTTTTTTATCTACCTCTAAACAACTAATAGCCGCGCGCACTACAGAAGATGTGGTATACTTTGCTCCGGCAACAAAACCATCAGCATACCCATATCGAGCCATCATAACACTATAATACAGAGGGTTTTCCATTAACTCTCTGGCTTCCTCAAAGGTTACTCCTTTAACTTGCTTACGCTCAAAAAACAAATTAGCAAACTCTTCTTGCCTGTCGGGTTCAAGATTATCTTGAGTAAGCAAAATAGGTTTAGCGATTTCTTCCTCCTTAATGCGTTTAACCGCCTCAATAACTCTTTCATCGTTTGCTTCAGGAAAAACTATTACCTTGGGGTTAAGCTTAGCTTTTTCTCTTAGCTTTTGGATAACATCAGACATAGAATAACTCCTTTTTTAACCCAGCCTATACATCTAAAATCAATATTCATAAAAGGGATATTACCACAAATCATTTGCTTTTTCAAGCATCTCGAAAAATCGAATCAAAAGGATTCAAACCTTAAGAGAGCGAAGGATAGATTTATCTTTAAGTGTAAGATGAGTTGCCTCGGCAACAATCCGAAGGGTTTCCACATTTTTAGATAGGGTATCTGAAGATACACCCGGTACCTTAAACGCATAAGAAGAGGCGGTAAGTAAAACGTAAAAAGTATCCTTACTCCCAAATGCAGCCTGATAAGACTGATGATTCCAATCACTCCCTACAAAAATAAGGAGTTGATTCCCGGAAAACTCTTGCTCAAACGACTTCTTTATCATTTCCTTTACGCCTGCTTGAGGATAAAAGTAAAGAACAACTTCTATGAAACGATGTTTGGGCCGGATAAGCCTTTTCACTTCCCGTATAATATTTTCTAAGGATTCGGACTTGGTATTCTCGACCTTTACCCCTTCATCTTCTAACTTACGCATTTGCTGTTTATACTTTTCGACAAAGCTCTGAGTAACAAAATTAACCCCTTTTTGAGCAGAATAGTAAGCAATAAAAACTTGAAAAAAATACATCTGGCTTATTAGCGATACCAAAGGGCTATCGATTTTTACACCCAGCTTTAAAGGAAAAAAGACTTCCCCGCTGTTAATATTAGGTATAGTCTTTACCTCTAAATTCTCTAGTTTTGACCCTAAGGATTCTTGAAATAGTTGGACTATCCAGGAAGAAAATGCTGCGTCTAATCCTCCGATAAGCGGGGAAAAATAAGCATTAGGCTTATCTTTGCACTCGCAGCAAACTAAATACGCGCCTTTTCTAATTTCAGGCCGCAGAGAAACAAAAGTACTATAAAGATTCTTGAGCTCGGAAAAATCTTTATTAAGAAGCAAAAACAGCGGGAGAAAGAAGATAAGTGTGTGAGGCGATGAAAACCTTCCTCCAATATCAGTTTCACCGTCAAACTGAAGTGGAGCTTTTTTTACGCCCCCCCAGCCTAAAGCATCTAATTTCTCAAAAGACGTAGAATCGCTTAACCACAAAAAATGCTTCATCCATAAATCTTGGCCGAGACGCGCAGAAAACAACTTTTTTATGGCTAATGCGAGAAGCTGAGTCTCCCTAGTAGTTCCGGATTTAGAAATAGCAATAACCAGGGTTTCTTTTAAATCTTTTATTTTATCTACTACCTCAGAAATTGCTTGAGGATCCAGGCTATCCAGGGTGTAAAAAGGACGGTCATTAAACAACGCGAGAAGAGGTTTTATTCCATTTATTGAACCTCCCATGCCAATAAATACAAAATTTTTCTTACCCTCTAACAAAGGCACTATATCCATTAACGCGTTTTGGATTTGAGAAAAAGGAATATTCCGAACCCAGCCTAAACGCCCTTTTCCCTGGTCAAAACCAACATCACGATAAGGATTATCAGCAGATAATTGAGACTTATTGATTTGAGCAGCTTCAATTAAATAGTTTTCAAAATTTTTATCCATATTTACCCACTCTTAATGATATAGCATAAGATTCGACGGCTAGCAGGGATAAGGCTGTGAAGATAAAAAATTATACAATGATATCTTCTGTTGAAGGATCAAAAAAATGAACCTTCTTCATGTCAAAAACAACTTCTATCATACTCCCGATAACAGGCTTATTCGACGCATCCACTACAGCGACGACAACATGCTTGCCGGTAGACAGATAAAGATGGTTTCGTGACCCCATTGTCTCCATGACATCGCAAAAAACCGTTAGAGTATTATCGGCTGTTGCGTGGGATGCAAATAATTTATCAAAGATGCTTTCCGGCCGGATACCAAAAATTATGTCTTTATCAATGTATCTTTCCAACGACGAATACATTTGTTCCAATATCTTTATCTTAAAGTTTCCTTCTTCAAAATACAGGCCTCCATCTCTTTTAGCAATGAGTCCTTGCATAAAATTCATCGGCGGTGATCCAATAAAACCAGCCACAAATTTACTGACAGGATTATCATAAACATTTAAAGGGGTATCGAATTGCAGTATCTTCCCATCCTTCATGATTGCAATACGATCCCCTAAAGTCATAGCTTCAGTTTGATCGTGAGTTACGTAAATCATTGTAGTCTGTATCTTTAAATGCAGTTTATGGAGTTCTGTACGCATTTGCACCCGCAATTTAGCATCCAGATTGCTCAACGGTTCATCAAAAAGAAAAACATGCGGTTTTCTTACAATTGCCCTTCCCACGGCAACCCTCTGACGCTCACCACCGGAAATATCTTTTGGCCTTCTACCCATTAAGTGGTTTAAACCTAAAATCTGAGCAGCGTCTTTAACCCTTTTATCAATATCAGCCCGTGCGTAATT
>JAIWAR010000023.1:0-17451 GCA_048634245.1 Methanosarcinales archaeon
ATAAAATTTTAGAGGCGCAGGTAATCCTTTTATCCTTTATACAAATATTATCTTTTATGGCAATAGGCAGGCCCAAAAGAGCGGAGTTCCCTTCAACGGCAAGCTCTAACCCGTAGGCTTCCACAAAGCTGCCTAAGAAAGAATCGTATTTATCTATTCTTTCCTTAAAAAAAGAATAGACTTTTTCTTTGCTTAGTCCACCGGAACTAATTTTTTCGCCTATCGCGCTCGCCTTAAGTTTAGTTAAATCTTCCATTTACTCGATAATTTTGGGAATCTTAAAATAATTGCCTTCCCGCAAGGGAGAATTCTTCAAAATATCTTCCTGGCAGGTTGAAGGAATAGCTTTATCTTCCCGGAAAATATTTTTGGAGACATGCAAGCCTCTCATCGGCTCAACTCCTTCTACATCCAGCTCTTTTAGTTTATCGACATAGCCGATAATCTTTGAAAGCTGCTCCCCTAAAAAGCTTTTCTCTTCGGAAGTTACTTTTATTCTGGCTAAATTAGCTACATATTCTACAATTTCTTTATCACTCATGTCTTTTATCCTTATTCTCGCTTTGGAAAAGCCTTACTGCGAATGGACTTTTCCCTTTATTAAGGAGAACGTAATTTGCCGCGAAAAAGAGTTAATTCTAAAAATGTTTGGAGACGGCGTGAACGGCTGGGGCGCCTCAATTTCTTTAATGCCTTTGCTTCAATCTGTCTTATGCGCTCGCGAGTAACCTTAAAAATACTCCCCACTTCCTCTAAAGTCTTGGGGCTGCCATCCTCAAGGCCAAATCTTAAAGCAAGAATTCTTTTCTCCCGATCAACCAAACTATCCATTGCCTGCCCTAACTCTTCTTTGAGCATAGAAAACACAGTTGCATTAGCCGGAGATACGGCTTTTTTGTCTTCTATAAAATCGCCAAAAGAAGTATCACCGTCATCACCAATAGGTGTATGTATGGATATGGGCTGCTGGGATACTTTAATGATATCCTTTATCTTAGAAACCGGAAGTTTTAACTCTTTCGACAACTCATCAGGCGTCGGCTCTTTCCCCTTCTCCTGAATAAAAAGCCGTGAAATTCGAATTATCTTGTTAATCGTCTCGGTCATGTGCACGGGAATCCTAATAGTTCGGGCCTGGTCGGCAATAGCCCGGGTTATTGCCTGTCTTATCCACCAAGTAGCATAAGTAGAAAATTTATATCCCCGTTTATACTCAAACTTCTCTACCGCCTTAATAAGCCCGATATTCCCTTCCTGAATCAAATCCAAAAAAGAAAGGCCTCTGTTTACATATTTTTTAGCTATACTTACCACCAACCTTAAATTTGCCTCGACTAAAGTACTTTTTGCTTGATTGTAGAGGTTGGTCTTCCCCATGATGGCTCTCGTCTTATCTTTTATATCTCTTTTGCCAAACCCTAACTGCCTTACCAACTTATTCCGTTCCCTTACCAGGCTGCGCTTCTGGGCAACTTTTTGCTTTCCTCCCTCCTTTATCTTGTCAATTTTTCTCCTTAAACTCCCGGCTTCCCGGACAATATTCATAATTTGAGCAATTATTTTCTCAATTATTCCAATAGTAAAATTAAAACTCTTAAGGACTTCCTTCTGGCTTTCCACTTTTTTAATTCTCGATAATTTGCCATAAAGCTTTCTTATCCTCTTAATTTCTTTTTCTTTATTTTTAATCTCCCCTTTAACAAAATCATCGGGATTAAGCTGCTCTTTGACTAACTGTTTAGAAATACCGATAAATGTATCTCGCGATATTCCGGTAGAAAACACCTCCTCGCGTAAAACCTCTTCAGTATCTTCGATTTCTTTTGCCAGCTTTATTTCCTCGTCGCGGGAAAGTAAAGGAATCTGCCCCATCTGCTTAAGATACATTTTAACCGGATCATCTATGGGCTGAGAAACAGTAGTAACCTTTTTTTTCTTTTCTTTCTCCCACTCAACAACTTCTTTTGCCTCTAACACACTTATATCTTTATTATCTAAATGCTCAAAGATAGTATCCAAAGCTTTAACATTTGTTATTTCCTCGGAAAGAAAATGATTTATTTCATCGTAGGTAAGATAGCCCTTCCTCTTTCCCAAAACAATTAACTGCTTAATGCTTCTTTCTAAAAGTTTTTTCTTAACCATTCCTTACCTCTCTATTAATCCGGCTATGTTCCTCCATTAATTCTCTCACCTTTTGCTTATCACCCTTTGCCTCAGCTTCCTTTATCCGGCCTTTCAACTTCTTTTTTATCTCTACCACACCCCTTTTACGGAGCTTGATCAAGCTTTCTTTAAAAATATTCTTATCCAGGGGAATATCCTCATCCATTAAAATTTTAGAAATAAAACTGCTGATTTCTTTATCCTCAATTGTACTTAAAAATCTCTGCATAGAGCCGCCCCCTGTCTCAAGATAAGTATTAAAAAGAAGAGAGATGGTCTTCTGTGCTAAATATGAGTGAAAATACTCCTTCTTCAAATTCTTTTTTGCTAAAGAAAAAGCCTTAAGGTTGGTAAGTATAACTTTAAGCAAGACTTTTTCAGTAACAGGCAAAGGCTCTTTGTCCAAACCCAGGCCCTGGCCTCTATCAGAGTCGGGAAAGGATTTGTTTCTCTGAGTGCCGCTTTTTTTAGGAAAACTATTCCGGAATTCCGCGATCATAATCTCTTCTTTAACCCCTAAATTCCCGGCGAGTTTTACGATATATTCGTACTTTTCGACCTCACTATTTAGCTTATTTAAAGTAACGAGCATGCTTTTAGCAATTTTTGTCTTCCCTTCTATAGCATCAGCATCATAAACCTTTTTTAAGCTACTTAATTTGTAGTCAAAAAAATCAACCTTGCTACCCAATACCTTCAGAAAAGAATCTTTTCCCTGTTTTCGAACTAATAAATCCGGGTCATACCCCTCAGGCAAACTTACTACCTCGGCCCTTAAGCCGTTTTCCAAAAGCAAATCTATTGATCTTAGAATGGCAGCATGCCCGGCTCTATCCGAATCATACATCAAAACCACACAAGAAGCATATCTTTTAATTAAGCGAATTTGCTCAAGGGTAAGCGCTGTACCTAAAGAGGCAACAATATTCTTTGTTCCTCTCATAAAAGGTATAATCATATCTAAATATCCCTCAACCACAATCACACTATCTTCTTTAATAATAGCTTCTTTAGAAAAATTAAGGCCAAAAAGGTGTTCCCTCTTACTATAAAGAGAGCTCTCAAAAGAATTAATATATTTAGGAGAATTAGCTATCTCTTTGCATATCCTTGCGCCAAAAGCAACGATACGGGAACGGATATCAAAAATAGGAAAAGTAACCCTACCCTGGAATAAATCGTGGAAACTTCCGAAGCTTGGAGTAACCAGCGACGCCTTTTCCAGAACCTCCAGGGTAAAGTCGCTCTTACGCATAAACTGGAGAAGAAAATTATTACCGGGAGCGAACCCAATCTGAAATTTATTAATTGTCTCGGGGCCAATCCCCCTTTGGTTTAAATAAGTGCGAATGGACTGATATTGGCGATTATTTTTTAGATTATCACAAAAGAACAAAGCTGCTTTATTCATAGCATCATAAAGAATATTTTTGCTTTTAGTACTTTTTCCTTTCTGGTAAGGTATAGCCAGGCCCAATCTATTAGCCAGCATCTCTACAGCCTCAGGAAAACTTGTTTTTTCAATAAGGGCCAAGAATTGGAAAATACCTCCACCCTCTCCGCAGCCAAAACAATGGAAAATTTGTTTCTGAGGACTTACTATAAAAGAAGGGGTTTTTTCGCCGTGAAAAGGACAGACAGCTTTAAAATTTCTACCGGTTCTTTTTAAAGGAATATAACCGGAAATTAACTCTACTATATCTGTCCGAGACTGAACTTCTTCTATAAATGATTGAGGAATCATACTTTTAATTGTAAACGAGTAAAAGAGTGAATGGGTGAAAGAGTATCCGTTTACCTATCAACTTTATTTTCGGGTAAACCTTCGAAATCCTGAAAATTCGTAAATTTTAAATTTTTCTTTGCTCTCTAAATAATCAAGCATGATATTTATGCCTACGTTATCTGAGGCGATATGCGAAGCAAAAATCACATTTATATTAGATTCTTTACACTTTTTGAAATGCTCTTCAGATTGATGCATAGCAATTATGGTATCGACCCCGCAAGCAGCAAGCTCTTTATAAATATCTTTTGGCCCTTCTGTCCCTCCTGTAAACTCAAGATGGATTTTTTTGCAGCGGGATTTTTTATTACCCACAACTATCTGAGGAGGATTGTTATTCTTTACAGCATCACTATATTCGGGAATAGCCTGAAGAATATCTATTATCTTCCCCAGGGTCTGAGGCTTACTCTTATCCATAATCTTTCTTAAGTGCCAATAAGCAAGGTTATCACAAGGTGTATGCATACACAGAAAATTTATATTGAGTAACCGCGCCGCATCAACGCTGCGAGAGTGATTGGCTGAACTTACACGCCGGGCAACCTGATTTTTTCTCTCCTCTAAGAGCTTCTCACAAACGCTTAAAGCTATTCCCTCCTTAGCAAAAACATCAATTTGCAGGTCCATCACCTCATAAAAATTAGCATAAGCCCGGCCTTGGGGGTGATGGGAGACAACCAAATCTATTTTCTCTCCTCTTTGCTTTAGCCTATCCACAAGAACTAACTCCGCCACGTCGACATCTACCCCTACAATCATAGATTTTATGTTTTTTTGAACATCACCGCAAAGAATGCGGGTATCTGCAAAAGGATTAAACAATGAGTCCTTATCAAAAAAATCTTTTTCTTGCTTGCCCAGCTTTTCTAACTTCTGTTTATTCTCCTTAAGAAGCGCTTCGATTTCTTTACGGCTGCGAATATCAGCTTCAATGCCTTTCTTTATTACTTCTTGATAAAGATTTTTTAGTTTCATAATACTTTTCCACCTCCTTATTCACTATCACTTCAGGGTTCAATTTATTATAGACTTTAAAAGACATTAAATAGATTTTAGGGCCGATATTTTTAAATATACTATAAGATATACTATGGCAAAAATGCTTTGAGTCAAGAGGAGATAAATGTAATGAAAAAATGAGTACACTTGCTAAAAAAAGAGCTCTAAAAACCCCTGTACCAAGCACTAATAGCCTTTCCTTAAGATATATCTCGCTTTTTTTAAAAAAAGAGGTCACTATTAATCTGATAAGAGTAAAAATCAGCCCTACCCCTAAAAAAATCAAAAGAAAGGAAAAGAAAAGAAAATATTCTTTGCTTAAAAATGGTATTTTTTTACTTATAATGCCTGATAAATAGGCGTAGTAGTGAAAAGCAAAAAGAGAGCCCATAACAAGCCCTATGATCCTAAAGCTTTCCCTTAATATTCCCTGAGAGACGGAGGTGTAAACGACTCTCAGGCAAATGATTAAGAAAAATATATCTATAAAGACCTGGCCAAAAAGTTCTTTCATTTGTTTGAGTTAAATAGGTATAGCATATGCACAAAAATTTGTCAACCCCATTAGAAAGAAAGAATTGTCACAATAGCTGCTTTTTTCCTTAGATATTGATTTTCGATTATGTTTATGATAAGGTAAGTTCAATGAGAAAGTATTTCTTTTTTATTCTTGCCTTTTTACTCCTGGTTCCTTCCTTAAGCTACTGCCAAACAAAAATAAAAGTATTGGCTATCCAGGAAAATATTATCAACCCGGTAACTGCCGGCCGGATAGAAAAAGGTTTGAAAGAAGCCGAAGAAGACAACTCGATTCTGGTGATTACGCTTGACACTCCCGGAGGCCTCCTTAAATCCACAGAAAGAATAGTTAAGCTGATATTAAACTCCCCAATCCCGGTTATTACTTACGTATACCCCAAAGGAGCAAGGGCGGCATCAGCCGGCACTTTCATCGGCTACGCCTCACATATTCTTGTCATGAGCCCCTCAACCCACATTGGCGCCGCCCACCCGGTAATAGGCGGTGGGAGCTGGGGGAATTTAGATGAAGAAGTGCAGAAAAAAATTATTAATGACACTCTGGCCTGGGCAAAAAACATATCTCAGGCAAGAAACCGTCCGTTTACTTTTATAAAAGATGCTATAGAAAAAAGTATTTCTATAACCGAAAAACAAGCTTTAAAAAAGGGAGTTTGTGATTTAATCGCAGTTGACCTCAGCGAACTTATTAGAAAAATAGACGGATTAACAGTTCACACTTCAAAAGGAAAAATAAAATTATCAACAAAAGAATCTTTCGTGGAAAAAATTCCTCTTACTAACCGTGAAAAGTTTCTTGATGCTATTATCGACCCTAATATTGCTTACCTGCTCTTAACCCTGGGATTCTTAGGCCTGATTTTTGAAGTAACTCATCCCGGGTTTGGCTTTCCGGGAATTGCCGGAATAATCTCCCTTACTCTCTCTTTCTACGCCTTTAGCATCTTACCCGTAAATTATGCCGGCCTTACTTTGGTCATTTTGGGAATAATTTTCTTTATTGTAGAAGCGTTCACTCCCGCCTTTGGACTATTTACCTTAGGGGGTGCCGCCGCTTTTTTCTTAGGCTCAACAATGCTTTTTAATCAGCCTCAATTTATTAAAGTCTCCTTTAAATTCATCTTACCCCTTGTCCTGGCTTTAGCCGGAATCAGCTTGTTCATCTTAAGCAAAGTTATTGCAACCTTGCGGCTTAAACCAAAAGTAGGCCGGGAAGCTTTAATCGGCCAGGAAGCAACTGCCCTGACTGATATAAAAACAAACAAAAAAGGAAAAGTATTCTTAGCCGGGGGAATATGGATTGCTGAGGCTGATGAAAAAATAGATAAAGGACAAATCGTTATAATAACAAAAACATCCGGACTTACACTGCATGTAGAAATAAAAAAGGAGGAAAAATGTTAAAACTTTTTTTACCCGTTATAGTTATTTACCTTATCAGTTGTATAAAGATTGTCCGGGAATACGAACGTGCGGTAATCTTCCGTTTAGGAAGAGTCCTTAAAGAGCCCAGGGGCCCGGGAATGTTTTTTGTACTCCGGCCAATAGATGAAATGCGAAAACTGGATTTGAGAACTATCACTCTGGATGTCCCTCCTCAAGACATTATTACTAAAGACAATGTCTCGGTTAAACTAAACGCGGTTGTTTATTACCGGGTTATGGATCCGATAAAGGCAATAACTGACGTGGAAAACTATGAATTTGCAACCAGTCAAATTTCTCAGACAACCCTGCGAAGCGTAGTGGGACAGGTAGAGCTGGATGAGCTTTTATCTAATCGGGAAAAAATAAACACTGCTCTTCAAGAAATTATTGATAAGCAAACCGATCCCTGGGGAATAAAAGTATCGATTGTAGAGATAAAACATCTTGACCTTCCCGACGAAATGCGCCGGGCAATGGCTCGCCAGGCCGAAGCTGAACGAGAAAGACGGGCCAAAGTAATAGCAGCCCGCGGAGAAGCCCAAGCTGCCGATAAATTAAAAGAAGCGGCGATGGTAATAGGTGATCATCCCATGGCCCTTCAAATGAGATACTTACAAACTCTGGTTGAAATCTCTTCAGATAAATCATCAACAATAATAGTCCCTGTACCTATTGACCTTTTTAAGGTATTTATGGACAAAAAATAGGCCTATTTGACTTCGGAGTACTACTAACGATGGGAAAAGAGACATTTGCTATAGCATTCAGCGGAAAGGCCCAGGCCGAAGCAATTAAGGAAATCTCCTTAGAAATAAAACTAACCTTCCCCAAAAAAATAAACTACCTTATTATCTTATCTACCCCTGATTATCATCCTTCAAACATCCTGAAAACTATAACTCTTACCTTAAAGCCACAACAGATATTAGGAATACAATCTCCCTTTTTAATCTTTGAAGGAAAAGTGATTTCAAAAGGAGTTGTAGCCTGCTGCATAAACAAAGAGGGAGTAGAGTTTCATGAGGCCTTCTCCAAAGAAACTGATCCTCAAAAGATTGAATCCTTTCTGATCTCCTCATTTAAAAAACTGAAAAGAAAAGATTTTTCTTTCTTCTCCTTCATCTCTCCTAGAATTGACCCTTCTATCTACCTAAGAGGGATAAGAACATCTTTGGGAAAATTTGTTGAGCTTTTGGGTGCCGGTTTCTCAAAAAAATACTCGTCTTATAACTCTCAGATTATAAACAACGCCCCTGGTGAAGGACTGATAAATATTGCCATAAAAGGGCTGGAGATACATTCACAGAAACTGGGAGGATATACACCTTTAGGCAAACCTTTTACTGTCACTAAAACTACCACTAATAAAAATATTATTCTGGAAATAAACAACCGGCCGGCGGTGGATATCTATAAGCACTACCTGGAAGAAAAGTTTAAAATATTTATCGAAACCCGCCTTTTTTCGTTCTACCCTTTAGGAATACACACTGATGGTTATTTCAGGCTCCTTAATATTGTTGATGTCTTAGAGGACGGCTCTTTAGCCTGTATGGGAGAAGTAGAAAAAGGAGACAATGGGCATATCATGTTCCTTGATACCGTTCTTTCGTTGAACAACTTAAAAGATAGCCTGGCTCCTTTAAGAAATAATAGACAAAAACTGATTTTTATTATAAACTCTTTAACAAGAAAGAAAATCCTGGGGAAAAGCTCCCATGAAGAAATAGCTTTAATAAAAGAGACCCTGGATAGTGATTCAAAAATAATCGGCCTATACACCGATTATTCTCTCTTCCT
Organism: Methanosarcinales archaeon; assembly: GCA_048634245.1. Classification (GTDB taxonomy): domain Bacteria; phylum Omnitrophota; class Gorgyraeia; order Duberdicusellales; family 4484-171; genus Susulua. The sequence continues at coordinate 8,723 of JAIWAR010000023.1, forward strand.
GAGTAAAGACAAAAGAGATAGCGGCATCGAAACCGGTAATCTCCTTATAACTATGTGGAAATAGCCATGATTAAAGCCTTGACAACCCTTGATCCCCTGGTCGGTTTGATATTTATATTCTTCGCCATAATAATGTTTCTTATATTTTGTCTCGCGGGGAAAATGAAGAAAATCACTATTTTAAAAAAAGCAGTAAGTGACTCGGATAAAGTAATCCATGGCCTGGATCAGCAGGCAAAATTAATTATAAAAAGCGATATGGAGCTAAAGCTGTCTCACCAGGAGATAGAAACTGAGCTTAATAAATTGACCCTGATAAAAAACTTACTCACCTCATCTACCTATACCTTAGATAAGGATAAACTTTTCTCCTCTATAAATAAAGAAACTATAAGTGCTTTGGGGTTCAAAAAGGGGCTAATATTAGACTTCGATGATTTAAAAGAAAAAGTCAATATTGGTTTTGAAACCCTGGACGTAAAGATATTTAAAAGTGTATTTGAGCACAAAAAAAGATTATTAAAAGATGTGCAATTTTTACATTCGGGCTCCGAAATCTATAAAAACCTGTTTCCCTCAGCAGAGAACAAAGATATTCTTATCGCTCCGGTAAAAGTAAGAGATTCCATCTATGCTATATTTATAGTATCCGACCTCATTCTTCATGCCGAACTTAAAAAATCCGAGGAAGAGGCATTTTTGATTGTTTGCATGTATCTTAGCCAATACCTTGATAATATCAGGCTATTTGAAGACCTCTACCATACCAAAGACAATCTGGAAAAGAAAATTAAAGAACGGACCGGCGAGCTTATTAAAAGTTTAAGAGCGATTGAAGTTATAAGCAAAACAAAATCTGATTTCATCTCCAGTGTATCGCATGAATTAAGAACTCCTCTTACCTCGGTAAAAGGATTTTCTTCTTTACTGGTAGGCGAAAAGTTTGGTAAATTACCTGAAGAAGCGAGAAAAAGGTTGTTAAAAATAGATGGGAATGTAAATAAGCTTATGGTTATTGTGAATACTCTTTTGGATATCTCCCGCATCGAGTCGGGGAAAATGGAGATAAAAATCGCGCCTTTTGACATTATAAAATTAATCAAAGATGTGACGGATTTTCTCAGCCCTCAAACAGAATCCAAAAATATAAGCTTATCCCTTGACCTCCTTGAAAATCTACGTGTGTATATGGATAAAAATCTTATCGAGAGAGTCTTGACCAATCTTATAAATAATGCTATAAAATTTACCTCTTCGGGAGGAAAAATAATAGTTCGCTGTACCCGAGATAGTAAACAAGCTACTATTGCTGTATCCGATACGGGTTGCGGTATAGGAGAGGGTGACCTGGGAAAGGTCTTTCAGGAATTCTTTCGGACAAACCACCCTTCAACTACCGGCGTAGAAGGCAGCGGCTTAGGACTTTCTTTGGTAAAAAGGATTATTGATACTCATAAAGAAAGAATATGGGTAGAATCTAAATTGGATAAAGGTACAACTTTTTATTTTACTTTAAGAACAGCCTGAAATGTATAAATTAAAAATCTTAATTGTTGATGATAATCCTGACATTCTTGATCTTCTTGAAGCCACCCTCCAGGATGAGTTTATACTAATAAAAGCCTCTAGCGGCAATGAAGCTCTGGAAAAATTAAAGAGTGAAAATCCCGGCTTTGTGGTCCTAGATTATATTCTTCCGGATTTAGAAGGCCCTCAAATTTGTAAAACAATAAGAAGAGACCCCCTGTTTCTAAACATACCTATTCTTATGCTTACCGGTAAAGGAGAAGTAGAAGACAAGGTAGGCGGCCTTGAAGCCGGTGCCGATGATTACATGCTAAAGCCATTTGACCCTCAAGAGTTAATCGCCCGCATCAGAATGCTCTTAAGACGTTCAGCCGCGAATTTAGATGCTAACCCCTTAACCCGTCTTCCCGGAAATGTCTCTATTAATAAGGAATTAATGGAAAAAATACAAATTAAGGAAAAATTTGCTACCCTCTATATTGATATCGATAATTTTAAAGCTGTAAATGATTATTATGGATTTGAAAAGGGAGATAATGTGATCAAAGAGACTGCCCGGATCCTTATTGATTCAATACAGAAAAAAGGGGCGGCTAAGGATTTTGTGGGGCATATCGGAGGAGATGATTTTGTTATCATAACTGTTCCTGAAAAAGCAGAAGGGATTGCCAAAAAAATAATAGCAGACTTCGATAATGTTTCTTCGTCTTTCTTTGAAAAAGAAGATAGATTAAAGGGTTATATCGAAACAAAAGGCCGTGATAATCAAATCCATAAATTTGGCTTTCCTACCATATCTATCGGAATAATTGCTAATCTAAAGCAAAACTTTACCCACACTGCCCAGATAAATTCTTTAGGAGCGGAGGTAAAAAGCCTGGCCAAGAAATTCCCGGGAAGTAAGTATATATTTAACCAACGAAGCTCTTAGTAAACAAAAAATAAAAAATGAAGATAGCGCGAGGGTGGCGGAATTGGCAGACGCACTAGCTTGAGGGGCTAACGGTAGCAATACCGTAGGGGTTCAAGTCCCCTCCCTCGCACCACTTACTTTTTCTAAAATATCCCGGGATATCCCAATATCAACCACAGATATCTTACCGCAAAGATTCGGGCCTTGGTTTAGATAAAACCCTAGTTTGGGGACAACAAAGGTTACGGTATAATCCGCTCTTATAGCCCTGCCCAAGACTGCCCCTTCATCAGGAGACAGCCCCGAAGGTATATCGCAAGATATTATTTTTTTACCACTCTCATTTATAAGGTCAATAGCTTCTCTTAAAAAAGGGCTAACCTCGCCTCTTACTCCAATCCCTAAAATCCCTTCAAGGATAAAATCTCTATCTTCAAATAGCTTTTTAAGCTCGGAAATATTGTTATTATTAAAAGAAGATACTTGGCACCCTATTCTTTCAAGAACCCTTTTTTGGAAAGAAACTTCCTGGCCTAGCTCTTTTTCTGATACGATGGCCGCCATTACATCATATCCTGAAGAAAAGAGTTTCCGGGCACAACTTAAAACATCAGCGCCGTTATTCCCCCGGCCGGACACAACAAGCACTTTTTTACCTAAGTTTAGCCTATCAATTACCTTAAAGAGATTACTTGAGGCATTCTCAATAAGTATTCTCTCTTCCAAACCAATTTCCTTAGCTAAAGCATCTAGCCTTCTTAGCTTATTTACCGGCAAACTCTTCATTTTTTAATAGGGATTAATAGGGACGGACACCTGTTTACTTCAGTGCTTTTCTTTATTTTTATCTTTCTTTTTAAATAGATCCAGGAATCTATCTTCGTACTCTTTATAAACATTCCAATGGTCCAGCTCTGTCTTTAGTTTATTTGCTAAAGTTATATCTTTTTCCGCTTCTTTAAAAAGATTTTCTATATTTTTGGAAGCCGATTGGGGTAATTTTGTATAAGCAGCCAGGTCATTCTTGATCTTATTAATATCTTCTTCACTTAAAGGAGCGTGGCCGGATAAAGGGACCTCTCCCTTTAGATAAGTTATAAGCTTGTCTATCTCTTCTTCAATAAACTTACTTCGAGAAACCATAGAAGAAAGGTTTAAATTTAACTTAAGGTATTTATCCACTGCATCCAGAATACTTTTGGTTGCTTTTGGATTCTCAATCTGGACGGTGTAAAAAGGAATTTCTCCTAACAAACACGCTCCTTTTATGGCTTTTTTCTTTCCCACGCCTAAAATAATACCGTTAAGGCCGCTTATCTGGCCGGTTTTTAAAACTTTTACATTAAGCTTCTCAAAAGCCTTTAGAAGCTCGCCGTGGGTTGCAGCTATCCATACTCCGGGTTTACTCTTATGATCGATGGCTTCAGGCTTAGCGGCAAAAGTAAACATCATCTTTGTTCTATACTTCTTCACAAAATCAATAATCCCCAAACACAGAGCTTCGGCATATTCAAGAGGGGGTTGAACCTCGCCTAAAAAGAGAATAATATCCGGGGAGTTTTTCCCTTTGTAGTAGTAAAAAAATCCGGCCGGCATATCCGGAATGCTAAGGAGCCCTTTATCTACGAATACCGCTGCCGGTTTAAAAAATTCTTTGGCCATAAGCTTGGCAAAGATTTTAAACCCCATGACTTCCTTTAAAAAAAGGGCAGCTCGGTAAGCCACCTCTCCCATCCCGGGCCAGGCAGCAATAAAAATTGGATTTTTTAATTTAGGCGATATTATTTCTTTAATCATTTTAAATACTCTATCATAAGTTAGCTAAAAAACAAACAAGAAAACAAGATAAAAAAACCCCGCCATTTGTCCGTTACCGGTGACCGCTATCAGTCCCTTGGTTTATAAATGGGAACCGCATCTTAACCGCCTAAGCGGCAAGAAATATTGACCCCCTTTTAAGGGTGTTGGCTGTAGCGCTCTTACCTGCAAACGAGACAGGCAGGGTTGTTTTCAAATCTATTATACCACCGGTAATCCACATTTTCAAGATAACCGTTACCCTATCCTGGAAACGTTTCCAGCTTTATCCTCTTAGAGAATTTTCTCTAAATCTGGCGAACGAAAAGTTCCTAACGTAATCGCACGCCTTCTTGACAATTTAAGCCTTGTCTAATTTGATTATGAAAAGTATCAACTTCATCCGAGGTTAGAGTTTTCTCGGTTGATTGATAGAAAATCCTTAAAGTAAAAGCCTTGTGCCCCGAAGGAATATCCTTGCCCTTATAGACATCAACGATGCTTAAACCGGCCAAGTAGTCTCCTTTTTTTCTAATAATCTCTTCAACTTCTTTAAATTTTACGCCTTTTTTTAGAGAAATGCTTATATCCCGCCAGATGGCCGGATAAGGGCTAAATGGCTTATATTTTTTCTCGGACTTATTCTCAACGCAAAGAAATAAGTTTATTTGAGCAAAAAACAGATCTTCTTTTAAACCAAGATTGTTTTTTTGGCCTTTATCCAGCTTTCCTAAAAACCCTATTTTCTTGTTACCAATAAAAATCCCTAAAGCATTAGTAAAATTATTCAGGCTTTCTTCTTTAAATTCAAAAACGCCAATGTTAAGAAAGTTTAAAATTCTCATTAGCGCTCCTTTTAAATAGAAAAAATCTTCCTCCCGGCCGCAAACGCCTAAACTTAAAGCCGGTATCTCTGAGAAGCCTTGCTTGTTTTTAAAATATATATCGGCTATCTCAAAAAAACGTAAACCGCCTTGGTTACGGTTTAGATTATGCTTCATACTTTTAGCCATGCCTAAAAGTAAATTACTACGCAAAGAATTCTCTTGTTCACGCAAAGGATTAATAATCTCTACAATACCCTTATCCTCTATTCTTAATTGTTCTTGGCCTTCCAAACTATAAGTAACTATCTCTTTAAACCCGGATAAAGCCGCAAAATTTGCCAATTCTCCTCTAAAGTGATAGAAATTTTCTGTTTGCCCGATACGAGACTCTCCTTTTAAAAAGGGAAGTTGAGCCGGTATCTTATCATAACCATAAATCCGGGAAAATTCTTCATAGACATCAACCTCGCTCTTAATGTCAAAACGTGAAACTGAAGGTAAAACTATCATTTTATCTGTTGATATATCCTTTATCTCAAAATTAAGGCTTTTAAGAATTTTCTTTACCTTTTGTTTAGAAGACGTAATGCCTAAATAAGTGTTTAAAAGCTTGAGGTTTATAGGTATTTTTTTCTTAACCAGTTGAGGCTTTTTCCCGGCCTGTCTGTACCCACAGCTTTGGCCGCCAGCTTCTGAAACAATTAGTTTAGCGGCCGCGCAACTTGCTACCTCTAATAAATGCGGCGGGGCTGCTCTTTCAAAGCGATAAGACGACTCTGTATCTAACCCCGCTATTCTTCGGGAACGTCTTACGGTTAAAGGAGAAAATATTGCCGCCTCAAGAAAAACATTCTTGGTATTATTATCTACCTCTGTATTCTTAGCCCCCATAATTCCGGCTAAAGCAATCACCTTCTTACTATCGGTGATCACTAAATTATCTTTGCTTAGAATTCTCTTTTTTCCGTCAATCCCGATAAAGGATTCTTTTTTAGCCCCCCGGCGGATATAGATATCCCCTTCCAGTTTATCAGCATCAAAGGTATGAAGAGGATTGCCCCACTTAAGCATGGAGTAATTAGCAATATCAACGATAATATTAACCGGGCTGATTCCGCAATTTATAACTCGTTGTTTTATCCAAAGAGGAGAATCAACTACCTTAACCCCCTCTATCCTTCGGCCGATATAATAAGGACAGTCTTTTTTGTCTTCGATAATAATCCTTCTTCCCGTAAGAAGAGGCTTTTTAATGATAACGGGATAGTCAACTCTCGCCTTTTTACCTAAGATAGCGGCTATTTCTCCGGCTATCCCTAAAATAGAAAGCCAATCATACCGGTTGGTTGTAACCTCGACACCGAAAACCCAATCCCCCTTCTTTTTTTCTAAACTCTCAACTTCCATGCCGGCCATAGTCAAAAATTTTGCTAATTCTTGAGGCGGGATATCAACCTTTAAAAACTCCTGGATAAAATCTAAGCTAAATTTCATAATTCCTTCTCACTCTGCTATAAACTATAGATAAAACTGTTTTAGGAACCTAACGTCATTTTCATAAAAAAGACGGATATCGTCAATACCATACTTAAGCATGGCGATTCTTTCAACTCCCATCCCAAAAGCAAGCCCTTTATATTTTTTCGAATTTATTCCGCAAGCTTTTAAAACTTTGGGATGAATCATACCGCAGCCTAAAATCTCAAGCCACCCCTTTCCCTTACATACACTGCATTTCGATTTTCGGGTTTCGAGTCTTGAGTTTCGGCAGATAATACAGGAAACGTCTACCTCGGCTGAGGGCTCGGTAAAAGGAAAAAAATGCGGGCGAAAACGTAACTTAACATCCGGTGAAAAAAACTCCCGGGCAAAATGAAGAAGTACGCCTTTTAAATGAGCGAAATTTATATCCTCGCTCACAGCAAACCCCTCTATTTGATGAAACATAAAAGAGTGGGTGGCATCCACCGCGTCAGGCCGGTATACTCTACCGGGTGAAATCACCGCTAAAGGAGGCTTCGCTCCCTGCATAACTCTTATCTGAGAAGGCGAGGTGTGGCTTCGCAGAAGATATTTACCCTTATCTTTCTCGGGTATATTTACATAAAAAGTATCAAATGCCTCCCGGGAAGGATGCTCTAAGGGAATATTCAAGGCTTCGAAATTGTACCACTCCTCTTCTATCTCTTTACCTTCAGTAATGGCAAAACCTAATCTTTCAAAAATGGAACAAATCTTCTCGCTAACCGTAGTTAAAATATGGCGTGACCCGGACCGGGGAAAAAGCGGAGGAAGAGTTAAATCTTGCTTTTCCTGGACCTGGTTAGCTTCGCTTAGCTTATTCTCTACCAGGTAAGTTATTTTTTGTTTAAAAGAATTTAGCCTCTTGCCCCACAAACCCCTCTCCTCTTTTTTTAAGCTTGGAATTCGGGAAAAAAGCCGGATAAAAGCGGACTTTCGGCCCAGATATTTAACCTTCAAAGCTTCTAATTCTTTGGAAGTCTTAATCTCCTGAAAGTCCTTCTGAAATTCTTCTTCTAAATGTTTAAACTCATTTTCCATATTTTAGCTTTATAAGATACAGGCCCGTAGTCATCAAACAAATTATAGAAAGCATTATTGCTAATTGCCGCTTTTGGAGAGGAATTGAGAATTTATTCTCATGCCCTTTTTTAATAACCTCTAAAGTATTAAGATGTATATAGCTTATCTGATGCATTGAACAATCTTTATAAAAAATTCCTTTTATCCGCAATTGATCTCCGGTATATCTATAGCTTCCCCAATAAGTTATAGGCTCAATGGCCCTCTTGTTAGCGGAAAAAACCCCTATCTGCTTTGAGCTTGATACAATATTTATCCACACGCCCCGGTCATCTTTTAGGCACTCGCCAATAACTTCTCCTTCTATCTCAACCTCTCGCCCGTTAAAGGCTTGAGGCGAATCTAATATATCTCCCAGAGCCGTAACTTCACTATAAACAAAAGGAACAATTAGAAGCATAAGGAAAAAGAATAAAGAAAAAAAGATAAAGTGTTTTAGCGCGCCCGACATAATTATCTCCTAAACAGCGATAAAATAAAACCCAAAGAAACAAAAATTGAAATGAACTCCAGCCTCCCGGCCCACATCTGAAAAATATAGACTAATTTTAAAACTAAAGGCATTGCCGGGTTAGTTATCCCTACAGACAACCCCACATTGGCAGTTGCTGAAACCGATTCAAATAAAGCCGCGGATGCCGGGTAACCAAAACTCATAGCAACGATTCCTCCGGCTGCATAAGTAAAGATAAAGATAAAAAAGAATAAATAAGCATCTTTTATCCTTTTATCAGTAAGAACTAGGCTTTGCAAATGATGAAACCTGTCTTTATAGACAGCCCTAAAAGGCATCATCCAGCGTTTAATTTCCATAAAAAAAGCCTTGAAAACAATGCCTAAACGCATTAGTTTTATACCCCCGGTGGTAGAACAAACACATCCTCCAATCATCATAGCAAAAATGACCGCCATTAATCCTAACATTGGAAAGTGGCTTAGCTCGCCACCGGCCAGATTAGTAAACCCGCAACCGGTATGGGCGGAAATTAATTGATAAAAGCCTTTACGAAATAAGCCCGGGGGCGCCTTAGCCAGAGAAAAGTAAAGGATAAGGCTAAGGG
>JAIWAR010000024.1:0-17082 GCA_048634245.1 Methanosarcinales archaeon
CACTCTCCTTTTTTTAATGAGCTCACCCCTTTAGGGATGCAGCCGAATCATCTCCACTAATTTTTCTACCCCCATACTGCCTAAATTTTTCATACCTCTTTCTCTCACTGAAATTTTCTCATCCTGCATTTCTTTTTTCCCTACAATTATCATGTAAGGAATTTTCATAAGTTCTTTTTCTCTTATCTTCCTCTGTAAAGTCTCATCTCGCAAGTCTGCCTCTACACGTACACCTTGTTCCTCTAGAATCTCTTTTATTTTTAAAGCATAATCTTTAGCCTCGGCAGTTACATTCAGAACGCTAACCTGAACCGGAGCAAGCCAAAGAGGAAATTTTCCGGCATAGTGCTCAATCAAAGTCGCGATAAACCGCTCAAAACTTCCCAGGATTACCCGATGAATCATAACTACCCGCGAGTTCTCGCCCGAAGATGCCCGATAAGTCAGGTCAAAACGTTTAGGGATATTATAATCCAACTGCACTGTAGCGCACTGCCACTGACGGCCAATAGCATCCCTTAATTTAATATCAATTTTTGGCCCATAAAAAGCGCCGTCACCGGCATTTATCCGGTACTTAAAATCCTTGTTTTTTAAGACTTCTTCCAGTATAGCTTCGGAGTTTTCCCAATCTTCTATCTCGCCAATAAATTCCTGAGGCCTGGTGCTTAATTCGGCGGTAAAATCAGAAAAACCAAATTTTTCCATAGCCACCTTTATAAAATCTAAAACCCCTTCTATCTCGCTATAGAGATCTTCTCTCCGGCAAAAAATATGAGCGTCATCCTGAGTAAAACCCCTTACCCTCAACAAACCATGCAAGACTCCGCTCTTTTCGTAACGATATACCGTACCTATTTCGAATAAACGTAAAGGTAAATCCCGCCAGCTTCGTAACTGCGATTTATAAATAAGAATATGGCCGGGACAATTCATCGGCTTTAAAACAAATTCCTGATTATCTTTTATAGTTGAATACATATAATCCTTATAATACTCCAGATGGCCGCTTTTTTCCCATAGCTTCTTATCCATAATATGAGGAGTCTCAACTAGCTGATAACCTCTCTTCAGGTGTTCTTTTATCTCCCAATCCTCAATTATTCTCTTTAAAATTGCCCCCTTGGGCAGATAAAAAACTAATCCCGCTCCGGCCTGATTGTGATAAATATCAACCAGCCCTAATTCTTTACCTAATTTACGATGGTCTCTTTTTTTTGCTTCCTCTAAATTCTTAAGGTGTTCATCCAGCTCCTTTTTGGCCGCAAAAGCTGTTCCGTATATTCGCAGCAACTGGGGATTAGACTCCTTGCCCTTCCAGTAAGCCCCGGATATTGAAAGAAGCTTAAAGTGTTTTACTTCACCGGTTGAGGCAACATGCGGCCCCTTGCATAAATCTACAAACTCACCATGTTTATAAATAAATACTTTGTCTGTTCCTAATTCTTTTATCAACTCTACCTTATAGCTTTCGCCTTGTTTAGTGAAAAACTCTTCGGCTTCCTTTGCGCCCTGCTCCTGGCCAAGAAAAGGGTAGGCTTTTTTTGCCTCCTCTTGCATCAATTTCTCAATTTTAACCAGCTCCTCTTCCGATATGCCTCCGGGTATGTCAAAATCATAATAAAACCCATCGGCAATAGCCGGCCCAATACCTAATTTAGCCTTAGGATAAAGCTTTTTTACCGCGCTAGCCAACATATGGGAACAAGAATGTCTTAAAGCATCTAAATCCATAAATTCTTCTAAACCTAATAAATAACATGGTGGGCGATACAGGAGTCGAACCTGTGACCTTCTGAATGTAAGTCAGACGCGCTAACCAGCTGCGCCAATCGCCCAAAAACTATATTCCTAAATTCCGTTAAAAGCATCAAAACAAGGAAAAGGGCAAACCTCTAATGAGGTAAATAATACCAAAATCTTGGGAAAAAAGCAAGAAGTCTATACAAGTAGACATTATCACTAATATCCCCACAAAAAGAGCCGAGAGCTACTTTGCCAAGTGTTGAAGTATTTGTTGCCTAGCTCATTGAGTGAGTTATAATTAGAAAAAGTGTTTAGTTCGCCTTGACACTATTTGACAAAAAATAATGGGGCTTGAAAATAGGAAATTATATATTAATAAAAACATCTAACGATTTCATGCAGCGGATATCTTCGCTGCGCGAAAACGCCGCTGATGCCAATGTTAGCAGAATAAAAAAATATGGCATATCCAATCTTAAAATATTCAAGAACCAAAGTAGATAATGCTGGTAAAGTTCTTCTAAAGTACATCACCACACCTAAAAAAGAGTGGGGACAAGAAGAAAGCGAAGCAATAAAAGTTGTAAATAATTTTAGAGCTTGCCATGCATATCCCATAAATACATTTAATTCAACATTACGTAAGAAAATAAACTCTTTAAATACAAATTATCTTGTTGCTCAAAGATTAAAACGATTAGTTTCGACTGTTTTTAAATTAAAAAGGTTTAAAAAAATGCGATTATCGCAAATGCAAGATATCGGTGGATTGCGAGCAGTACTACCTAATCTTAAGCAAGTTAGGAAATTAGAAAAAATTTATCTTAATACAAATTTTCAGCATAGTCTCTATACGTCTAGAGACTATATAAAAAATCCAAAAAGTTCTGGTTACAGAGGAATTCATTTAGTTTATAAATACAAAAATTCATTGAACCCTAAATATGATGGTTTGTATATTGAGTTACAAATACGTACACGAATGCAGCATATTTGGGCGACAGCGGTTGAAACAATGGGCACCTATCTAAAATATTCGCTCAAATCAAGTGAAGGTCCTCAAAAATGGCTTGATTTCTTTTCTGTTTCCGGATCAGCATTTGCCCATATGGAAAGTACACCGCCTGTTCCAGAGTATGAAAACCTAACCAAAAAAGAAACATATAGAAAAGTTATTGAAATGGAAAAAGAGTTGGATATTATTGATAAGCTTACGACCTTTAGTATAGCAACACAAAAAGTGGTGACTGACAAGAAAAAAGGAACTTATCATCTTATAATTCTTAATTATGATAAAAAAAGCGTTAAAATTAAATCATACAAAAAAGATGAGCTCAAAGAAGCAAACAGAATTTATGCAATTGTAGAAAAAGAAGTGACAAAAGATAACCCCCTTGAAGTTGTTTTGGTTTCAGCTGGTTCAATAAAAAATTTAAAGAAAGCTTATCCAAATTACTTCTTGGATACTAAAGATTTTGTTAGACAGTTAGAAATAATTAAAAAACTGCTAACAATTCAATCCAGGCGATCGTAAAGCTGCGCTTTCCAGCGCCTGATTTCAAGCGTTAGATATAAAAAATAAAATGAAAGATAAAAAAATAGATGACATAGACCTTGATAGTATTGGCTTAAACAAACATAAAGCAGTTGTCCTCTCAGGGACTAAATTATATAGAATAGTTCTCAAAGGAACAAATCCGCTTAAACCTACTGGTAAAGCAAATAGATTCGCTAGTGAACCGCCTGGTTATACATTTGAAAAATATCAAGCAGCACTGCAAAACGGTACGGCGATAATAACAGGCACAGGGTCAACTTCACTTTGCACAACTGTACGTACTGCCAGATTAGAAATAGGATCTGATTGGATAAATCGAGAAACCTATATGATTACCTTAAAATCAAACATAGAGATAGTAGACATGGATTCTATCTGTAAGGCAGAAGGGATTTCCAAACCATATATAAGTGATAGGACAAAGATATGGCATAAGTTTTATGGAAAAAAAATTAAGGGCCTTCGTTATAGAAGTTCAAAAAATCCTAATGATTGTAATATTGTAATATTTCCAGATTGGTTTAAAGAATTCAATAATATAGTCAAAGTAGAAAATATAACTAATAATATCTAACAATTCAATCAACCAGACTTTTTCCGCGGCTTCGCCGCTCCAAAAGCCGGTTATTTCAAACGTTATGTTCAGAAAATAAGAAATGAATAAAAAAGATATTGAATTAAAAATATTACGATCTGTATACAATATAAAACTATTTAAACGAATAGAATCAACAGAAAAGCCTGATTTTATTTGCCATATTAACAAAAACAATAGAATAGGAGTAGAAATAACCGAATTGTTTCGTTCAGAAAGCATGGCCCGAGCTCATAAAATCCCTTCTTATATAAAAAACATATTAGCAGAACAATCCTATATACATAAAGATGACAAAAAAAATCTTGAAGTTAAAAAAATTACTTTTTACAAAAAAGATGAAAAGAAAGGTAAAAAAATAGACGCAATTATTAATGATGTTCCTTCTCCACAAGAGCGAGTCAACTTGCTACAATCTACTATTCGTTCTAAGGAGAAAAAACTGAAAAATTTTCAAAAAAACATAAACCATATTGACTTAATAATCAGCGACTCTTATAAAGAATTTTATATTTTTAATTTTCAAGACCTATTTAAAATTTTATTTTATTCCCCTCTGCATGCTTGCATAAAAGATTCAGCTTTTCGTGAAATATTTATTATCACCTCACTGTCTAAAGAAAAAGATATATATATCCCGCTAAAAGCAAACCTATTATTATCAAAAATATTGTTGTTTGAGCATTGTTGTAGAAAACATTATAAAAATGGAGGTAATATAACTTCTGAAAATTTTTACGATTTTTTATTTTTTTCATTGAAATATTATAAATTTAACAGTCTTATTTATACTAAAGAAACTGACACATTTTTCTTTTATTTTGGCAATATGCGTTTTTTTTATGATGACAAAATGAGAAAAAGCTTTCATGAATACAGCTATCAAGTCTACCCAACAGGGAAAAAATTAAAAAATCATACTAGCACTTTAAAAATTGAGAAGAGCTTTATAAAATTGCTGGAAAAAGCTCCAAAAGAAATATTTGCCTGTGGCAATTTATATTTTAAAACAACTAAAACATAACAAAGCGCTGAAGCCGACCATTTCCCGCGCCGCTTCGCTCTGCGGAAGATGGTAGGCTTAGCTTAAATGTTAGATAGAAAAACACAATGGCCAAAGAAAAATAGGTATTTTTAATAAAAAATGATATAATTTATTTATGATTAGTGAGAATGACAAAAAGATAATAATAGAACTGTCGAAAAAATACCATATAAAGCAAGTGTTGCTTTTTGGTTCAAGCTTAGACCCTGCTAAAGAAAGCCGCGACATTGACATAGCCATAGAGGGAATTCAACATAAAGATTTTTTTAATTACTATGGTAATCTTCTGTTAAAACTATCTAAGCCTGTTGACGTAATTGATCTTTCGGAAATATCGAAATTTACAACTTTGGTCAAAAAAGAAGGAATACCTATCTATGGCTAATTATAAAGAACGTATTGAAGCGGAATACGAAGCAATAGGGAAAACCTTATCTGCTTTCCCCCAAAGACCATTATCAGAGGCCCTTTAATAAAAATACGAAAAATAATAATTTATCCGTAATAATCGGTTCACATAAATCAACGGTCACAAAACAAATCAATAGATTAAATGATAATTCATTCAAATGGCAAAGATCATTTCACGACGAAATTATCCGTACCAGCAATCGATCTCTATATAATACTCGCAAATATATCATAAATAATCCTGCAAATTGGGAATTGGACGAAAATAATATTAAAAATTATTCTGTAAAGGGCGAGGCAGGCCTCGCCCCTGCAACGAAGTTTTGATAAAATATATAAATAAAAGGAGAGTCACTTGAGATATTTGATTATTTTATTAATAATTATCGCAATCGTATTCATAGTATTTATATCTATCCGAAGAAATCTAAATGCGCCGGATAACGCAATATTAATAATAAAACCATATTGGCATAATGGGACATGGGTCTTTGATGATAAAAGAGTAAATTTATATCAAGAACCATTTGTAGCGGGAATACCTGAAATGATTAATCATATTACAAAGGACATCCCCAATGCTAAAAATGGATTTAGGTTATTGTTTTCGGCTAATTCGTTCCCAGGTTATCAAATGAAATTAGTGTGGTTAAGAAAAGAGGATGGTGGGAATTGGTATTGTTTAGAAGGTTTAGAAATGGAAGGCTGGTTATGTCCAGCCCTATTTAAGTATTACAAAAAGGCTCCAAAAGAAATATATACTAAAGCAGAGGCAATAAATGAATAACTATCTGCCTAACAATAAATAGTTCAGATAGTTCAGGCGCTTTAGCTAAGCATATGCTACCAAAAGAGATATCAAACAAATATTGATATGTGGGTAGCCTGAAAGAATAATCCACGTATATTTGTTTTGTAAGTTTATGCGTTTCAATGCTTTTGGCAAAACGTCTGAAATGCGGGGTTAGAGGAGAATAAAATTACTTAAAGCCAAAGGAGGTATGGTATGGGCAAAGAATTATTACCTTTACTAAGAGATGCTGATAAAATCCGCTGTGTAGGCTGTGGTGATTGTGTACGGGCTTGTCTTCCGGGAGTACTTGAACTTCACAAACAAGAAGTGACAATCGAAGGCGTTAAGACAGTTCTTCGTGTCCCAGTAATAAAAAATCCAGAAAAGTGCGATCATGAAGGTAGATGTTTAGTCGCATGCCCACAAAAAGTATACCCTTGTCTTTGGCCTCAAGAAATTGATAAAGTTAAAAAAGACGCGCAAAACATAATTGAAAAAGAAAAAAGTCTCTAAATAAATCTCTATCAACGCTTTGTCTTACTATATCTTAGGTAAAGCCATCATGCAGAATGCCATGACAAAGAGAGCAACAGTTTCTATGACTCCTAAAACCATTATATACTGTCCGAACCCCTTACCGGTCTCAGCCAAGGCGTCTGAGGCGCTTGCCCCGGCTTTACCCTGCATCCAGGCTGAAGCACCCATAGCTAAGCCGGCTGCTAAGCCAATTATCATTTGATATAGATAAGATTCAGAAGTAGCCGGAAGGTTAGCCTCGATTATTTTACCCCTTAAAATCATACCGTAAATTGTCTGAGTTAAAGGGGCTCCCACAAAAGCAATTAAAGCAAAAGGTGCGGCTTTATTCTGAGCGAAAGCTTTTTTCCATGCCCCTATCGCAGCCATCCCGGCAATACCTGTTCCCAAAGCCGACCCTATGGCAGCAAAAGTCAAAGATAAATTCATATCACCAAAACCCTGAATCATAATACACCTCCTTAATGAGACTTAGGTTTTTCAAAGAAAAACCTGTAGCTCGAATTAAATCCCTCCGAGTTAGGGTAAAAAGTCGAAGACATTTTACCCTATATATAGCGAGGAGGGACAAAACAAAAACTTATATTTTTTCAAAGAAAAACCTGTAGCTCGAATTAATCCCGAAGTCGCGTTGGGTAAATGTCGAAGAGATTTACCCAACATCCCCAGCGACGAGGGACATATTTTAAGTTTCTCTAAACGGTTCGTATTTAACACCCGACCATTCCATATCCAGATGGCCGGAAAACTCCAGCATATTAAGCCGTATCCCATGAACAACCACAGCCATCAAGGCTAAAAGTATATTTAAGGTATGTCCAAAAAGAAGTATAAAAGCTGCTATTAAGCCGGAAAATATGCTATTGATACCATCCCCCAGAGCCATATTGTTAAAAGCCATAGCTACAGCCACTGTAGCATAGCCAACGGCAAATAAACGTAAGTAGGAAACCACATCCGAAAAAGAGCTGATAACTTTAAGAGGTAACTCAGCTAAAGAAATCAAAGCTCCCTTAAATATATTCTTTTTAATATGCGAGAAAAAAATAACCAGCCCCGCGCCCAAAACAAATAAGCCTAAGGTAAACTTAGGGGCAACTTTGTTTAAAACTAACTTCCCGGCAACAAAATTCATGCTCCAGATAATACATATCCAACCCACCTGAGCTAAAGCTAAACGGGAATTAATAACTCTAAAGGCCTTTATTCCATGAGCTATAGTTAGATGAACCGCTCCGATAAAAAAACATAAATATATCATAAAAACCTGATTAGAGCCCACAAAACTATTTATCCTCTCTATTACCAAGAGATTTAAGATTGGCAATTGAGCTATTTTTTCAAAACCAAACCAGGTGCCGGTAAGCGCCCCCCAAAGAATAGTTGCTCCGCTTAAGACATAGAGCAGAAAGAAAATATTTTTCTGCCCCCCTTTAAACTTTTTCCGGATAAAATAGGTTGCAGCCAAAAATACTAACCCATAGCCGGCATCGCCAACAAGCATGGCAAAGAAAATACTGAAGAAAAGAAGAAACCAAAAACTTATATCATACTCTTTATACCCGGGGATAGTTCCCATAAACTTAAATATCGGCTTGATGATTTCTACCCAGCGGGGAGTACGAATAAGCGTAGGCACTTCTTCTTCATCTTCCGGTTCCTGAGTTATCGTTGCCCAGCCTTGCTCGCAAGCTGCTTTGGTAATTTCTGAAACCGCTTCTTGAGGACAAAACCCTCCAACACAGCAAATATCCTCTTCATGAACCATACCAAACCGCACCTGGTAAAACTCCCGTCTCTTTAAGATCTCTTCCTTGCATTCGATAAAACGCCCCCTATAACCGGAAGCCATAGCCAATTCTTTATTAACTTCTTCCAGTTCTCTTTGGACAGCCGCTGTCTTCTTTTGCAAGGAATGCAAACTTTCTGAGGGAGCTTCTATTTCTTCTAAATTTAAAGACTCTTCTTCGCTGTTAAAAAAAGCCGCTAGCTGAACTCTTCCTCTGCTTCGGCCAACAACATAAACTAGACTATCTTTGGGGAGATGCTTTAAATCTTTTTTAGCCCCCAAATAAAGTTTTATAAATACTCCGAATTTTTTTAACTCGTCTAAAGAATGCGCCCAAACATCACCCCACTCTTTATGCCATATATGTTTACCTTCAAACTCTTTAAGCCTTGCCTCTAACTCATGCTGTCTCCTGCCTAAAATAATGATTTCCTTTACGTAAAAAGAAATCTGGTCTTTGCTTAAATCTTTCCTCTGAATTCCTGAACCATCGAGGAAATTTAAAGCCCTATTTAAAAGCTGTAGTTTATGCTCACAAGATGTTATAGCATCGGCTGATGGTTCCCGCATATGCTTAATATGCATAAGCCCCAGGCCCCTTAAGTGCCCTAAAGCATTATTCACATGTTTTTGGGAAACCAAAAGAGTTACTTTTTTCATCTTAACTATCATGCCTTAAGTACCTTTTTTCTCCTCTCTATCTTGGCTTTAGCGATTTTTCCTCTTACTACTTCAGCAGTCTGAAGTTCGCCTAAATGTATTTGTATCACCCGGATAATTTCTTCTGCCTCCGGGATTTTTACCTTTTCAAAAAGATTTACTCTTTGAGTGGCAATCCTCAACTCTTCTTTTAAAATATCTAACTGCTGATGGTATATTGCCTGTTTTGCTTTTAAGCTTATTATTTCTCTTTGGGCCTCAAGCCCCTTATCAACCCAAAGAGGAGTAAGCAACAAATCGTAAGGCTTCCGGTTAAACTCAACCCCTAAAAATATTGGCAGTTCTATCCCGGCAACATTTCCGATTTCAGTCTTTATTCTGCTTAAACTGCATACCTCCCTCAAAGATACATCTTCAGCAAATACATCAACCCATTTTACAACTTTATTCCTGGAATCCTCCATCTCCCGGGAGGTCTTTTGAATGGCTAAGTGTACTTTGATTATCTCTAACTGCAGCTGCTTTTTCTTAAGCTGCAGCATGGGCAGATAGCGCAGATAGCGCTTAAGATCTTCTTTTTGGTTTTTTAATTCGTTTTTAGTTAATTTGAGTTTAGCCATTTAGGACTTCTTAGGCCAGAATTCCTTTATTAAGTCTGTACGGAAGCTGGTTTCTCCGGGTTCAAAACATTCGGCAAGAATCATCCACCCTTTATCAAGAGCATTTTCCAGAGAAATTTTAACTGATAAATCCATCATCTCCGACTCAAAGAGTTTTCCGTACTTTAATAATTTCTTATCCCAATTACTCATTCGAAAGCCCATTGCCCTTTTTTCCTCACTTTCTTTATACTGGGCATAGAGCTGAATCATTCCATCCATAATCGCCCGATGATCGCGGCGAGTCGCTTCATTCACCTGCTGCTTCAGACGGCTTAGAGAGCCAAAAGGCTCTATCCGCCCGTCCCTTAAATAAAACTGGCCTTCGGTGATATACCCGGTATTATCGGGAACCGGGTGGGTAACATCATCGCCGGGCATAGTAGTTACAGCTAAAATAGTAATTGAACCGGCTCCCTCAAAATCAACCGCCCGCTCATAGCGTTTAGCTAATTGGCTATACAAATCACCGGGGTAACCTCTATTGGAAGGAACTCTTTCCATAGTTATTGAGATTTCTTTTAAAGCATCGGAAAAATTAGTCATATCAGTAAGTAAGACTAAGACATCTTTTCCGCCTAAAGCAAATTCGCCGGCTACAGCTAAGCATAAATCGGGAACCATTAATCCTTCAACTATCGGGTCTGCGGCGGTATGAATAAAAAAAACTGATCTGTTTATTGCCCCACCCTCCTCCAAGGTATCTTTAAAGTATAAATACTGGTCATGTTTAAGGCCTATTCCGCCTAAGATAATCGTATCAACCTCAGCCTGTAAGGCTATCCGGGCCAGCAGTTCATTGTAGGGTTCACCGGAGGTGGAAAATATCGGCAGCTTTTGAGAAATAACCAAAGAATTAAAAACATCGATCATGGGAATATTAGTCCTGATCATTCTCTCAGGAATAATTCTTTTAGCAGGATTAACTGAGGGGCCGCTGATCTCGATTAAATTTTCGGTCAAAGCCGGCCCTTTATCCCGAGGCCGGCCGCTGCCGTCGAAAATCCGGCCTAAAATATTTTCGGAAAAAGCAACCTTCATCGGATGCCCCAAAAACCTTACCTCATCATCAGTAGAAATGCCCCGGCTGCCTGCGAAAACCTGTAAAAAAACAACATCATCTTCCAGCTTAATAACCTGAGCTAAAGACTTACCCCTGGACGTACTTACTTCTGCCAGCTCTTCATAAGCAACACCTTTGGCTTTTACAGCAATAACATTGCCGGCAATACTGATTATTTTACTATAGACTTTTCGCATCACCTTTCTCCGGGCTTAGACTCGCTTTTGCTCTTAGGCTATCGAGAAAATCATCGATAGCTTTTTCTTGCTTTTTAAAATCTTCTTTACTAAATTCTTTATAATTCCAATCGATGAACAACTGTCGTAACCCATAAAAGGCTTTTCGGGATTTTTCTTTGTGATCAAAGCTAAATTCTCGCTCTAAGACTAAACATACTTTACTAAAAACATACTCCTGCCTTTTTAGGTTGGTGGCAGCATCCACATCATCAAACCCATTCTGCTGTAAATAAACACTGTCTAAGAATTCAGCTTTGAGGTAGATTATAAAATCTTCTATTGAAGTACCTTCTTCCCCTACAACCTTCATCATCTGATGAACTTCATTTCCTTCATGCAAAACAGCTTTAGCTTTTCTTATTAAATCCGAATCAATAAAACCCTTGTAACGGGACCAGCTCTCAATAGGATCTATGGAAGGAAAACAACGGGCATTAGCTCTGTCCCGGGATAGCCCATGAAAAGCTCCCACTACTTTTAAAGTAGCTTGAGTCACCGGCTCTTCAAAATTACCTCCGGCCGGACTCACAGTCCCTCCAATAGTCAGGCTCCCCTTTTCTCCTGAAGAAAGTTCAACAACTCCTGAACGCTCATAAAACTCAGCAATTCGTGATTCCAGATAAGCCGGGTAAGCCTCTTCCCCGGGAATTTCTTCCAGGCGGCCGGATACCTCGCGCATGGCCTGAGCCCAGCGTGAAGTCGAATCAGCTAAAAGCAAAACATTTAATCCCATCTGACGATAATACTCACCTAAAGTGGCTCCGGTATAAACTGAAGCATCACGGGCAGCAACCGGCATTGAAGAAGTATTACAAATAATAATTGTCCGCTCCATCAAAGACTTCCCGGTTCGGGGATCAATTAACTTAGGAAATTTTCTTAAAGTCTCAACTACTTCCCCGGCTCTCTCGCCGCAAGCGGCGATAATCACAACATCAACTTCGGCATAACGGCTGGTAAGCTGCTGCAAAACCGTTTTCCCCGCTCCGAAAGGGCCGGGAACACAATAAGTTCCACCCTTGGCTACCGGAAAAAAAGTATCGATAATCCGAATCTTAGTAATCAAAGCTTGTTTAGGAGCAAGCTTTTGCCGGTAGGCATCAATGGGAACTTTTATCGGCTGTTCAAAAACCATGGTTAGGCTTAATGCTTCACCACGTTCACTCTTAATCTTAACAATTTTATCAATAATACTATATTCGCCCTTACTAACAATATCTTTAACCTCATATTCACCCTCTAAATTAAACGGCACCATGATCTGGTGCTTAAATATTCCTTCCTGAACCCAGCCTAAAGGTACACCTTTAGTTACTCTACTCCCCGCCTTAACTAAGGGTGTAAATTCCCATTTCTTTTTATTATCTAAAGGCTCAAGCTGTACGCCCCGGGGAAGGAAAAACCCAAACTCTTTAGCTAGTCCGGGAAGAGGGTTTTGCAAGCCGTCATAAATCTGGCTCAAGAGGCCCGGGCCTAATTTTACCGAAAGCATCTCCTGGGAAAACTCGACTTTATCTCCAACCTTCACACCCTTGGTATCTTCAAACACCTGCATGTAAGCAATATTCCCGCTGATTCGGATAACCTCAGCCATTAAACGTTCTTTGCCCAATAGTACATACCCAACTTCATTTTGGATAATATTATCCTCAAAAGCTACGGTTATCATATTCCCCTGTATTGACCTAATCTCGCCTGTATATTTATTCATAGTGTTATCGCGGATAATTCATCAAAAATAGCCTCTCCCTTTTCTTTATTAAAAGTAAACAGCCGTTTTTGAATTTGCAGCTTTAAAAAATATAAAATAAGGGCTTCCAAATCAAAAATATGCCCTCCTTCTAAGCTTTCGATAAATTGCCAACGTACCTTTAAAAGTCTTATTTCTATCTCCAGAGGTGTACCCTCACTAAGGTTTAAATTAAGTCCGCTTTCAAAATTAAGTTCCGGGTTTGTTTTTCCTCCGGAAGCAAACACCCCCACTCCCTTAGAGATACGAAAAGAAGCTATTTCCCGGCGTAAGGTTTGCTCAAAGTTTTTATAGTCTCTAAGCACCTTGCTATCCTTATAATGGGGCTGAAAAATATTAATGTTAACCTGTGAAAGCATCAAAAAATCCTTATCTTTCAGCCACTTTTTAGCCTCAGCCAAAAAGTACTCTCTATCTATATAGCTTTTTTCAGCAAATTTCAAAAAAGGGAGTTGAGCTACGAAATAATAATACTTATTCATTGTTTGTATCTAGGATTGTGCGAAGGGCGGGATTCAGGAATTGTTTCAAAGCTTCTAAAATACTTTGGTCGGTAAAATCGTAGTAAAAGTTTTCTCCTTTTATGCCGATACGAAACCCTTTATCAATATCCTTACTTGTCTTTATCTCTATGGTTTTTTTAGCTTCTTTTTTTAAAGATTCCAAAAGCAATTTCTCTAATTTTTCTTTATCGGCCTTATTTACTAAAACCTCCTTGACAGCGCCCTCTTTGGCTGACCACTTATCAACTATTTTAGCAATAAGTTCTTTCATGAAATCAGGGCTTAGGGCCTGGCCGGCGTTATCCTTTAAGATTCGCTCAAAAAGAGTTGTTAACTCACCCTTTAAAGCCAAGATTAAATCCCGGGCTGCTTGTTTAAGAGAAGCTTTGGCATTGCTCTCTGATTTAAGCGCGGAGGCTTCGGCTTTAGCTTTGGCGTTTTGAGCCTGGGCCTGGGCCTGTTTAATAATAGCCTCGGCTTCACCTTTAGCTTTTTCAATAATCTCAGCTGAAGTTTTTTTAGCCTCTTCTATGCCGTCTTTTTTAATTTTGGCAATTAAACTTTCTAGCTTTATATCCATATATTCACTCCCTTTAAAAATACAAACTTTGGAATCTTTACAAAAAGTATCCTAATTATATAACCTCTTAGGGAAAAAGCAATTTTTTTCTACCTGCCCTGTTAAAAATTCTCTCCCGGGAAATCTATCCGGCTAAAATTTCTTTGGCTGCGGCTAAATAATCATCCCTTTCAATAATCGGCCGGCCAACTACAATATAATCAGCGCCGTTAGCAATAGCTTCTTTAGCGGTAGCAACTCTTTTCTGGTCTTCCCGGGAATCTGAAGAATTACGAATACCGGGAGTAATTACTTTAAGCTTAGTAAAAGCGCGCTTAATTGCCCCAGCCTCATTAGCTGAGGCGATTACCCCGCCTAAGCCAAAAGAGTCGGCTCTTTCAACTAAATTCTTTACTTCATCAAAAGTAGCTAAGGTACTGGTAAGTACGCTAACTCCAAGGATTAGAGGCTCTGGTTTGTTTAATCTTTTAGCTGTATTGACAACCGCTTCTTTAACCGCTCCCAGAGCTTCGCCCCCGGCTTGCAGGTGTACGGTAAAAGCCCAGCACCCTAACTCGGTAATAACTGCTGCCGCCTTAGCCATGGTATTGGGAATATCATATAATTTTAAATCCAAAAATATATCTATTCCCCGGCTAATAAACCCTTTTACAAAATCCGGCCCGAATTTAGTAAAGGCGATTGAGCCGATCTTAAATTTTACTCCGTAAGGATAAAGCGCTTCCACCACCTTTTCAATTTTAGATTTATCCTCCAGGTCTAAAGCTACAATTAATTTATCCCAAGGCTCACTCAATCAGGCCCCCTCGTAATTTACCTATATCATTTATTTTTTTCTTGTTTAAGTATTTTTTTATTCCGCTTAAAACAGCCTCGGCGCTATTGGGTTCGACCAAATTTATTGTTCCTAAACTCACGGCCTTTGCGCCGGCTAAAATAAACTCAACCGCATCAGATGCGTTTTCGATGCCGCCGCCGCCAATAATGGGAATTTTAACTGCTTTGGATACTTTCCAGACCCGGTAAAGGCTCATTGGTTTAATCGCTTTCCCGGAATACCCCCCATAAACATTGCCTAAATAAGGCTTCTGAGTCTCAATATTTATCCTTAAAGAAAAAAAGGTATTAACTAAAGATATGCCATCGGCTTTGCCCGCTTCGATGGCTTTAGCAATTTCTGTAATATCACTTACTTCGGGAGTAATTTTTATAAATAACGGTTTCTTGGTTAGCTTTCGTAAAACTTTAGTTAAGTTGTAAGTAGCTTTGGCGTCTTGGGAAATTAACTTCTTTAACTTTAAGTTTGGACAGGATAAATTAATCTCTAAGCCGTCAACTCCTTTCTCAGCGCTTAGGCCTGCGACTATTTGTTTATACTCTTTATCTGAGGCTCCTCCCACACTTACGATACACTTGGTATTTAATTTTCTAATTAGCGGTAATTTTTCATTAATAAAGACTCCTAATCCCGGGTTCTCCAGGCCGACTGAGTTTATTACCCCGCACTCAGCCTCATAGATTCTTGGCGGAGGATTTCCAGCCTTAGGCTTAAGGGTTATAGTTTTGGTAGTAATAGCCCCTATAGAGCTAAAATCAGTTAACCCCTTTAACTCATCGCCAAAACCATAAGTGCCTGAGGCACAAACGATTGGACTATCCAGCTTTAGTTTATTTAACTTTATCGATACTTTCATCTACCAAGTTACCCCTAATGTATAATTTTATTCTATAATACACCTCATTGCAAATCTTTTTTAGTTGTTATTTTTTATAAATTTTATTATACTATAGACAAAGCAAAAGGAGGGGGATGGATAAACGGGAAGTTAAGCCGCGGATAAAAATAATAATTATATCAATTTTGCTTACTTTTCTCTACTCTATCGCCTCAACAGAAGCTAAAACTTTTAAAATCGCCAGCTATAATCTGGAAAATCTTTTTGACCTCACTAAAGACGGAACAGAATATATAGAATATATTCCCAATACCAGCTCTGGCTGGAATAAGAATATTGCTGAAATTAAAATTACCAACATTGCTAAAGTAGTAAGAGGCTTAGAGGCTGATGTTGTTGCCCTGCAAGAGGTGGAGTCGAAGGAGGCCCTTATTCTTCTGCGTAATGAACTAAAAAAAATCAACCTGGATTATCCTTACCTTGAAATCGGAGACTCCAAGGCTACGCCGGTAAAATGTGCTATTCTGTCTAAGTTTCCGATTATCAACAAAGAAGAGATATGGGTTGATAATGGCTTTGCAAGGAATATCCTTAAAGTTACTCTTGATGTCGACGGCAACCACTTTATCTTGTTTATCAATCACTGGAAATCTAAGCGGGGCCCTGAAAGCTTAAGAATAGCCTGCGCCAAAAAACTTAAAACAGAAATCGGCAAGCTTAAAAAAAATGTTGATTTTATATTAGCGGGTGATTTTAATTCAAACTACAACGAATATCAAACCTTCCAAAATGTCAGCGGTTTAAATGATACTGCCGGCATAACAGGGATCAACCATATTCTTGGAACCATCAAAGATTCTGAGATGGTCGATGAAAAAATTCTGATGAGACAAGCCGAGAATGAATATTTATACAATTTGTGGCTTGAAATCGATAAATCCAGACGCTGGTCTTACAATTTTTTCGGGAATAAAAACAGTCCGGACAGCATTATCGTTTCTAAAGGACTTTACGATGATAAAGGAATCTCCTATGTTAATAATTCATTTGGTAAGTTCAGCCCAAACTATCTGTTTAAAGGAAACGCTATCTACCGCTGGCAAATAACCAAAAGCGGTAAGGGTAAACATCTGGGCAAGGGGTATTCAGACCATCTTCCGGTTTTTGCTTATTTTTCTACCGAACCTTTCCGCTTTGAGAATACCCATACCACCCTCGACAATAGGCCTCCTTTAAAGTTAAAAAAAATCAAGCCTTCACAAAGTTTGCTTGACTTAAATACCGCTACTGAAAAAGAGCTTCAGGCCATCAAAGGAATTGGCCCTGTTCTTAGCGCCAGGATTATTGCCGGACGCCCCTATAAAACTGTCAGTGATTTAATTAAAGTAAGAGGGATTGGCCCTAAAACGCTTGAAAAAATACGTCCCTATTTAACGGTAGGTAAAGACTAAAGGAAGACTTTGGTCATTTTCCGATAA
>JAIWAR010000025.1:0-17077 GCA_048634245.1 Methanosarcinales archaeon
TATCTAAATCCTCTTGGTAAAAAAACAGTTCTTTTTCTATCTCTTTTTGTTTTCTCTGAGAATCATCTATATCTTCACTTGCAACCTTTTCTTCCTGGTTAAGAAGCTCTGCCTCTTCTTCTAAGCGTTCAACCTCTCTGGTTAAACTATCCTTCTCTTGCAGGCTTTGCTGCAACTTGCTTTTTGTCTCTTCGATTTGAATATTTTCGGCTGATAGATTCGCGTTGAGCCTGTTTTTATCCTCATCTAGGCTCTTCTGATCTGCTTTTATGCCCTCAATTTCACTTTGAACGAGAGAAATCCTTCCCTCCAGCTGCCCTTCTTCAAAAGAAACTACCTTTGCCTCTATTTGGGCTTTATAACCCCCCTCCCATTTTTCAAACTTTACATCCTGTAGAGAAGCAACTAGCTTATTAATGCCCTTTGGCTCCTCATCAAAAATAACAGTAATTTTCTTCTGAACGGAAAAGGTTTCATATTTCATCCGCAAATCTTTCAGAAAGTCATAACAAGTTTTAAACTCGAGAAGCTCCTTTTCTTTGTCTGTTAATTTTAGCCTTAAATTTTCAACTTGAGCTTTTAGCTCTTTTTCTTTTTGGGTTAGACTACATTTTTGCTCCTGCAAAATTCCTAAATCCTTTTCTATTTTCGCCGATTCCTCCCGGGCTTTCTCCAGGCCGGTGCTATTTTCAATTAATAAAGTATCTTGCTTGGCCTTATCCAAAAGCAGCCTCTTCTTCCTATTAACCAAAGAAGTAAGCTTAGCTTGTGTCTCGATAAGAGTATTATGAAGCTGTACCTTTTTACTTTCTGAATCTAATACTTTTGTCTTTCCTTCACCAATTTCTTTCCTGGCACTCTCTACTTCCCGTCCAAAAGCTTGTTTTTCCTCCTCTATTTTCTTAACTTCTATATTTAGCTCTTTTAGCTCTATATCGATTGCCTGCATCCGTGTTCCCGCCTCCTGGCTTCTCCCTTTCTGCAGCTGAAGCCTCTGATCAAGGTTGGCGCAAGAAAGTTCAAGGTTTACGCTCCGCTGCCTGAGCTCTTTTATCCGTTGCTCATCAACAACAATATGGCTGGTAGAACTTTCAATTTGAGCGTTTAAGGAAACTATGGTTGTTGCGGCCTCTTCTAACTTACCTCTTAAGAGTTTTAGCTGGTTATTTAAATCCTCCCACTGGCTATTACCCTCTTGTAACTGTCCTTGTTTGTCTTTTTCTTTATCTTTAAAAAGATTTAATTCATTGTTAAGCGTGTTGATTTTTTCTTCTAATCCGGAAAATTGCAAAGTGGCAATCTTTTTCTCTACTTCAATAAGCTTCTCTTGAGTCTGTTTATATTTCTTTGCTTTTTCTACCTGCCTATCTAAATAACGTATCTGCCTTCTTACTTCACAAAGTATATCCTCTAAACGAAGTATATTTTCCTCAGCTTCATCCAGCCGGCGTAGAGCCTCTCTTTTTCTCTCTTTGTACTTTACAATTCCGCTGGCTTCGTCAAATATCAAACGTTTATCTTCCGGCTTATAGCTTAGAAGAGCTTCTATCTTTCCCTGTTCAATAAAAGAATAAGTAGCCTCTCCGATACCGGTGCCCATAAACAGCTCCTGGACATCTTTTAATCTAACAATGCTTTTATTAATAAAATATTGGCTTTCACCGCTTCGGTAAAGACGCCGGGCAACCGATACTTCTTTATAATCTATAGGCAAGTATTTATCTTCGTTGGAAAAGGTTAAGGCGACTTCAGCATAATTTAGGGGGGAGTGCTTTTCGGTGCCGTTGAAAATAATATCTTCCATCTTCATGCCCCGCAAAGACTTAGGACTCTGTTCTCCTAAAGCCCATTTAATCGAATCAAAAACATTACTTTTGCCGCACCCATTTGGGCCCACGACTACGGTTATTCCTGATTCAAATTTAAGAGCGGTTTTCTCAGGGAATGATTTGAAACCAAAAATCTCTAGTTCTTTTAGATACATAAAGCTGATTTTAAAGGTTTGAAGACTTGTTTATCTTTCTTTCAGTTTTTTAATCAAAAGAGGAATAATTTTAAAAATATCACCGACGATACCATAATTTGCAACTTTAAATATAGGAGCTTCAGGATCTTTATTGATAGCAATAATGGTCTTTGCCGACTGCATACCTACCAGATGTTGAATTTGCCCGGATATACCGCAAGCAATATATATTTTAGGGCAAACAGTTCGGCCTGTTTGTCCCACTTGATGGGAATAAGGAATCCAGCCGGCGTCTACGCAGGCTCGGGAAGAACCGACAGCCGCCCCTAAACATTCTGCCAACCCCTCAATTAATTCAAAGTTTTTGGCTTCGCCTATACCCCGCCCCCCGGAAACAATAATATTAGCCTCAGCCAGATTCACAGTAGAAACAGCTTCTTTTATAAAATCTAAGAATTTTATTCTTTCATCTACCCCATCAAAACTCTCTTGGATTATCTCACCTTTCCGGGAAGTATCAGCTTCAGCTTCCGGCATTACTTTATGCCGAACCGTAGCCATCTGGGGCCTATAATTCGGCGATATAATTTGCGCCATAATGTTGCCTCCGAAAGCCGGACGAGTTTGAATCAGAATTTTCTTCTCTTTATCAATATCCAAACCGGTACAGTCAGCGGTCAAACCGGCATAGACATTTACGGCGATTCTCGAAACCAGGCTCCTTCCGGTAGTAGTTGCTCCGGCTAAAATAATTTCCGGCTTATACTTACCGATTAAACCCAGCATTGCTTTTGTATAATTTTCAGCGATATAATGCTCCAGGCCCGTTGAATCAATAATAAAAACTTTGTCTGTACCGCGATAGATTAATTCTTTTGCTTTTTCAGTTATTCCTGAACCAAGCAAAACCGCTCCTACGTAAGTATTAAGATCCTTGGCTAACTCTTTTGCTTTGGCTAAAAGCTCAAATACAACCGAGGCAATAACACCATCTCTTTGTTCGGCAAAAACCCAAACACCTTTGTAGCTTGAAATATCATCTTTTATTACAACTTTACGTTCAATTTTTATAGCCTCAAAAGTACAGCTATCTACACAGGCCCCGCAAAGATTACACTTATCCAGATCAATTATTGCCTTTTTATCCACCAAAGTTATAGCGCCCAAAGGACAAACCTTAAGACATAAACCGCAACCAACACATTTTTCTAAAATTATCTTTATCCCACTCATTTTTAATATTTTGTATATAGTCGTGCGTATTGCGTCGTGCGTATTGCGTAAAACATAATGTTATTAATTAAATACTTAATACTAAATTATATCCTTTATCTCTTCAACAAGCTTATCCACTATTTCTTGAGGTTCTCCATTGAGAATTTTTCCGCCCTCTTTAGCGGAAGGCGTAAATATTTTAATTACCTGAGTAGGGGAACCATTAAGCCCGATTTTGTCTTCCGCCAAGCCCAAATCTTTATTACTCCAAATGAGAATCTCAGCTTTCCTCGCGCTCATCTTTCCTCGCAGAGAAGGTAATCTTGGTTCATTTATTTCTTTCACTACGGTAATAAGAATCGGCAGCTTAACTTCTAAAAGCTCATAACCTTCTTCAAGCAACCTCTCTACTATTATAACTCTGGGATCAGTATCAAGATGCAGAGAATCTATACGCCTAACATAGGTAGCCTGGGGTATATTAAGATGAGTGGCTATGCCCGGGCCAACTTGGGCAGTATCTCCGTCGGAAGCTTGCTTACCGCAAATCACTAAATCGCAATCGCCAATTTTCTCAATTGCCTTAGCTAAAATTAAACTCGTAGCCCAGGTATCTGAGCCGGCAAAAACTCTATCCGAGAGGTGAATAGCTGAATCTATCCCTAAAGAAAGAGCTTCTCTTAAGGCACTCGCAGCCTGCGGCGGCCCCATAGTAATTACTGTAGCTTGGCCTCCGAAACGCTCTTTTAACTTCACAGCCTCCTCAATAGCATACATATCAAAAGGATTAATCATAGAGGCAACACCTTCTCTTATTAAGGTATTAGTCTCGGGGTCAATACTTACCTCGGTAGTATCAGGAACTTGTTTTATGCAGACTACTATCTTCATAGATATCTAAAATACTATATATTCAATAATTGTCAATACCATTCACCTCTACCCAATCTCTATCTCTTAAACAATTCTTTT
This sequence comes from Methanosarcinales archaeon, assembly GCA_048634245.1. Taxonomy (GTDB): domain Bacteria; phylum Omnitrophota; class Gorgyraeia; order Duberdicusellales; family 4484-171; genus Susulua. The sequence continues at coordinate 4,154 of JAIWAR010000025.1, forward strand.
ATTTTGGGACGGGTGAGGAAGATGATGAAAAATAGAGGAAATATTATGTATGGTAATAAAGAAAATGCTAAAAGTTTACCCCATCCCCATGGATCAAACATACCGGATAGTGCCACAGGAGTTAAACAAACCATTAAAATAATTGAGGGAATTAGACTCAATTCTTTTGCCGGTTTCTTTAACTGGAACAGAAAAATACTACTCACAATATATAATAACCCTGACACAAAGATCAAAATTAAACAAATGTCCATAAGATTAAAATGAGACGAAGAATAAGAAAATGATAAACCCGGTAATCCGAAGAGAATAGAAACTAAACCAAAAACAAGCATCACAATGGCACCTATTGGCACCACTATAGCCAGAGAAAATGATAAACCGATCAAAATAAATAATAAACCTAAGGTAAGCATAACGACACCAATTATTGGTATCATAATAGTTGGAAGAGGTAACGACTTAAAAAATAAATTATGAAGTAATTTCCTAAAAAGCTCAATTCCTGGTAATGACCACAATGCATAAAGAGAAAATATGCCCAGACTCATAATAGATATTATGCCTCCGATTCCGGACATCATTGCTCCTGCAAACTTTTTCTTCCTGTCACTCATCGTTATTCCTCCTCCTATTTCTTCCTCTGATCATGCGGACAGATTACTGTAGTAGAACTTACTGCTTCATTGCCGGCCTTATCTATAGTGACGGCAGAGATAGTATAAGTTCTACCATCTAAATCATTCCCTTCTCTCCAGGCTTCAAGTTGAATAGCGGTGTTGAAGCCAAAGACATCCGGTTCTATAGTATCATATTCATCTTCTACGGTAAAGGTAGTCTGGGCAATGCCGGATAAGGAGTCTGTTGCTTCACCTCCAATAGTTACATCAATCATCTTATGATTAGGCGGCCAAAGAGTATCCGGATTGACTGTTATATCAACAGCCGGTAATGTCTTATCTATCTTGATTTCTAATCTTTTTTTTGTTTCTGTATTACCCGCGTTATCTACCGCCCAGTAAGTAAGCGTAGTGAGGCCTTCGGCTGTAATCAATAATTGTGCTGTGCTGCCTGAAATTACACGCCCGCCAAGCGCAGTCTCATCCAAGGCATAGTAATGGATTTCTTTTACTCCTGAGCCGCCTTGATTGTTGGCAGCGGTCAAGGTAATGGTTACATTGGTGTTATTCCACCCATACTCATTGACAGAGGGTTGAATATTTATTTGAGTAGTTAGTGGAATTGTATCAGTAGTGGTTTTTACCATGTTTACCACACCGTTTGTTCGAGTCTCCTCAGGGACAGAGGGAAAATAGACTGTAGCAAAGTTAATAAGTTCTGTGTTTTCCGGTGTATCCTGGTTTGTGTTTATGCTAAAAGAAAGTGAGCCCTGCCCGCCAGGCCCTACCTCTCCCACTAACCAAGTGATAGTGCCGGTATCCGGATTGTAACTGCCAATGTCATCATTTATAATTAGGGTGGAATCGTCTAAATATTGGCTTAAGGTATCAGTAATGTATACACCATAAGCTGTTCCTTCTCCTTCATTCTCATAGGTTATAGTATAGTCTAACCTGTCTCCGGGCATAATGTTACCTTCCGGTGAGACGAATTTCTCGTTGGGATCGCTGGCGGTGACGATAACAAATAACCATTTTGATTTATTTATCTGCGAATCGCGAAAATTATAACCGGCGCCAGGGATAGGAGTTGTAAACTCGCTATCATAGATTTCTTGAGGAGTAATAACTGTCCAATATGAATCTGAATCCAAATCTATGCCTGAATTGTAATACGCTGCCCATATTAATTCACTGCAATACCATTCAGAAGAATTTATATCCGAATCTTTATTTGGATACTCCCACCACTCTCCTTGATAAGGCTTCCCGATTTGAACCTCCCAAAAATTGGTAATATAATCTCTTTGTTCTGCAGTTAGATTTCCTACTCTTATCGCCACGACTTCTTCTTTTGCCGGATAATCCCAATTTTGAATATCGTTCACTATTACACCATCACCCGGAAGAGCCTCTATTACAAAATATCCTTCATAAAGCTCTCCTTTATTCCTCCCCCAGTGATCTCTATAAGTACCATAAACAACAGCACCCGTATGTGTATAATGTCCGGTAAATCCCACTAAACTATTATCATTCCGCTCAAATACAATGTCACCCGGTTGGATATTCTCCCGCCAAGAAGTAGTATCAATTTGTGATAAATTTCGTTCTTCGCTCGTAGTACATATCTTCGTACTATTTTCTAAAGTAGTTCCGTGGCTCAACCCCCAGGGAACTTCAACGGTAACTCGGATCAATCCACTAGTCTTTGGTGCTATTGTCCCCAAATCCATACGAATTTCATTAATTTCTTCATTATGATAGCTATAAGAACTGGAGATATATTCCAGTAAAGGGTCTAAACCGACAAAGATCGTAACCTCCTCCGCCTCTTTCCCCCCATCATTCCTGTACTCAATAATATAGGTTACAGTCTCACCGGGGCTTACTCTTTGGGGGCCCCAGAGCTTTACTTTTAAATCCGGAATATAGGTTGCGCCGGCATCTAATCTTTCAATTGTGCCGGTTAAAGTCTTAGGTGATATATTTTCATCTAATAAAGCTGAAACAGCCCCGGATAAGGGTTTCTGAAATAAGCCTTCAAGTTCAGTAGTATTTGAAGGGAAAAAACTGTTATAGCAGAAGCCTTGCCCTGAGGCATAGTCAGTAGTATAGGAGATTAAAGAGAATCCTTCATCCTGGTATTGGCATTCCCCTAAAGAATTAAGCCGAAGAAGAGTAAGCACAGCATTCAAGGGGCCGGTGTAATAGCCCTGGGCCGAGCCTTGTAAATTTGCCTGATAAAGAGAGATTTCCGAGAGAAAAGTGTAATTACTCTCAAAGGAAAGCTCTCCGTCTAAACTAAAAGTCTCAGAGACAATATTTTCTTGTATGCGGTTGAGTTTCCAGTCTGCCTGATAAACATCATATATCCCGCTTTCCGGAGTAGATTCAGCGAAGGTTGCTTCAGCAATGCCGGTGAGGCCACCGGAGATTTTGCCTTTGAGAACGATCTGTCTCTCATCGGGGTTAGAATAAATTGTCCCTTGATAAGTTCCGGTATAAGCCTCTTGGCCTAACTCTGCTATATATCCGGCTTTGAAAAAGCCCTGCCCGGCAAAAGAGCCGGTAGTAATCTTTATAGTTTCAAAATGGGTAAAATCAAGAGTCCCGTTTAAGCTGCCGGCAATATTACTGCTTTCCAGGAGTATCTCCTGAACAAGGATTGTCTCAGTTAAAGTGTCAGCAATAAAAGATTCCTCGGTAAGAGTAAAGGTGGTAGATATTGGAGTGGCTAAAAATATCTCATCGTTATTGCCAGCCCAGCCCTCCCAAACTACCTGGCCATTATGGATGTTAAATATCCAATCATCATGCTCATTATCAGTAAGCTGGATGGTTTGAGTGCCGTCATAAAGGAATATTTCATAATCATGGCCGTCATAGCCATACCATGCTACCTGGCCGTTATGGATTTGAGGATGGCAATCATTATAGTCATTGTCAGTAATTTGAATAATTTGGCTGCCGTCATAAAGGAATATCTCACAGTCATGGCCGTCATAGCCATGCCAAACTACCTGGCCGTTGTGGATTTGAGGATAGTAATCCTGACAGCTATTATTGGTAATTTGAATGGTTTGAGTACCGTCATAGAGGAATATCTCACAGTCATGGCCGTCAGAGCTAAACCAGGTTACCTGGCCGTTGTGGATTTGAGGGGAATAATTAGGATAAGCGTTATCGGTAAGTTGGGTGGTTTGAATACCATTGTAGAGAAATACCTCACAATCATGGCCGTCACAACCAACCCAAGTTATCTGGTTATCATGAATTTGAGGATCGGAATCATTATACTCATTATCAGTAAGCTGGATGGTTTGAGTGCCGTCATAAAGGAATATCTCATGGTCATAGCCGTCATAGCCATACCAGACTACCTGGCCGTTGTGGATTTGAGGATAGGAATCATTATAATCATTATCAGTAAGACGAATAATTTGGCTGCCGTCATAAAGGAATATCTCATGGTAATAGCCGTCACGGCCATGCCAGACTACCTGGCCGTTGTGGATTTGAGGAGAATAATTAGGATAAGCGTTATCGGTAAGTTGAGTGGTTTGGGTGCCGTCATAAAGGAATATCTCATGGTACTTGCCCTCCCATGCTACCTGGCCGTTGTGGATTTGAGGATAGCAATCATGGTGGTTATTATCAGTAAGACGAATAATTTCGTATTCAGCCGGAGCAGGCCAGAGATTAACCGGGAGAAGAATAAGGCAGAAAAAAGTAAGGATAATGCTGGTGAAGAGTTTATTTTTTGAGCAGGTTATTGAGTTAAGAAATATTATTTTCATCGCCCTGTTAGCTAATTAATGTCTATTGTAAGGATTCCATCTTTAATCCCCCATTTAGCTAAAGCTTCTATGCGGGCAATTAATTCATACTTTTGTTTATCGGGGATGATTATACGAAAGGTGAATTCTTTGACAATATTTGCTTTTAGCCGGCCGGCCCACAAATGTATCGCTTCAATATATAGTGTTTCCGGCTGGACATAAAGCAGGTATTCCTGGCGGCAAGGCTGTACTATGACTCCTTTTTCTCTTACCGGTTTTACTCCTTGAGGCAAAAGGCAGCTGATATCAACATACATATCTTCAAAAGGTGTTATCTTAAGCTTTAGTTCAATTTCCTCACCTACTATAGGAGTAGTTTCAGCGCCAAACTCAATATCTACCGGAGGGGGCAAGGACCCGGCAAGGATGGAGAAAGAAAATATTATTAAGAAAAGGCCGGTTAAAAAAAAGTTTAAGAAGATAAATTTAGCTGTTTTTAGCATTCATTAAAAGTCTTTAAATGATACTTCCCGGTAGACAAGTTTCTAAGTTAAAGAGTCAGCACCGGTAAGCAGCTTCAGGACTTGCTTATACTTTTCTTGAGTCTTACGTACTACTTCAGCAGGTAAGACAGGAGCGGGAGGAGTTTTATCCCAACCGGAGGCTTCAAGGTAATCACGAACAAATTGTTTATCAAAGCTCATCTGGGGCCTTCCAGCCTCATATTCACTCTCAGGCCAGAAACGGGAAGAGTCCGGGGTCAAAACCTCATCGACTAAAATAAGTTTATTACCGCACATACCAAACTCAAACTTAGTATCAGCAATAATCACACCTTTCTCCCGGGCGTATTGAGCGGCTTTGTTGTAAATAGCAACGCTAATCTCTCTTATTTTATTTGCTAAATCTTCACCGATTTCTTTCTTCATATAATCAAAACTTACATTTTCATCATGCCCGGATTCAGCCTTAGTGGCCGGGGTAAATAAAGGTTGATCTAATTTGTCCGATTGTTTTAAATTTAGAGGTAACTCTATACCGCAAACATTATTTTTAGTTTTATACTCTTCCCACCCTGAACCGGAAATATAGCCTCTGACCACGCACTCAAAAGGCACAACCTCGCATTTTTTGATAATCATAAACCGGCCATTTAATTCTTCTTTATAATTCTCAAGCTCGGGAGGTAAATCTTCTGTGCTTGCGGAAATAAGATGGTTCTCAACTATATCTTTTAAAAATGAAAACCAAAATAAAGAAATTTTAGTTAAAATTCTTCCTTTATCGGGAATGAGCGTGGGTAGGATAAAATCAAAACAGGAAATTCTATCAGTAGCAATAATTAGCAGCTCATCTCCCAAATCATAGATATCTCTTACCTTTCCTCTTTTAAACAGTTTCAACTCTTTTATTTCTAAATCATTAACCATAGTTACACCTCAGGAAAAAAGTTTTTTGGACTAACATAATCACCTTCCTTTTTCTGACACTCCTTAAGACGCTGAGTTTGAGCGTCTAACTCTTCAAATAAACAAGAAGGAATACCTTTTAACTTTTTGTAGATATCTTTGATTCTCTCTATCTTTGCCAAATTCTCAGGCACTCTAAGAGTAAATTGCCCAATATAATCGGCCTCCCGGTACTCTTTCCCTAAGACCTCTTCAAACAGCTTCTTTAAAATCTCATATTCAGGTATTAACCCTGTAGGAGTCAGCAAAGCAGGCACCTTTTTTTCGGTTCGTAGCCGCATCCATTTAAGCCAGACACGTTTATCTTGTATCCCATTGAAAAATTTACCCTTTTTATTCCTTAAAAAGTAATTAACCGAAAAAATCAAAGGAGAATCATCTGCCTTTTTGGCAAATTCTAAATTCATCTCTATATACTTACCTAAAGGAATGGATAAAAAATCCATATTAGCCATGGGATTAAAGACCCTGACCCCTTCCTTACCTAAAGTAGCGGCTGTTGTTTCTGACTCTAGACTTGCGGCTTTAGTGATAATCCCCTGCTGCCAGGAAAAAGCCTGTTCTACCGGAACGGATGTATCTGAATCCCTGCCGCCATAAATCATCCCGCTAACCTTTACCCCTTGAGAATTCTCTAAATTTTTGTCTACATTTTCCAAATCTTTTAACCTTATAGTATAGCGGGCATTTTTATGAGAAAGCTCAACAGCTTTCCCTTCCCCATCGGTTTTTCCCAAAGACCAGTGCCCTGAATAATTAACTCCCTGGGAAGGAATTTTATCGCTTTTACCAATCCAAAAAGGATCGCCTTTTTTATCGATTAAAATATTAGAAAAAATAACCTCTCCCTCTTTTGTTAAAGATTTAAATAGCACGGGGTCATCTTTTGAATTTACATCTTTCATAATACCAAAAATACCTCTCTCTACATTCACAGCATAAACTTTGCTGTTGCTTACCCTTAAATAAGCTATATCATCCCCTATAATCGACTCACCAAAAAGCATAGCAGTGGAAGTTTTACCGCACATACTGGGATAAGCTCCGCAAAAATATACTTTTTTTCCGTCTTTTTTTTGGCCGGAAATGCTCATTAAAAACATATGTTCAGCAAGCCAGCCTTCTTCATAAGCTTTTTTTATAGCCAGACGTAGGGCAAGTTTTTTTAGCCCCACGGTATTGCCGGCATATTGAGTGTTAACACTGTAGACCAGATTATCTTCCAAATTAATATATACCCTTCGTTTATCCACATTCTTGCTTACATTATTCTCTAGCTCTCCGGCGCTATGCATGAAAGAAAAAAAGTCCTCTTCTCCTCTACGCTTTTTAAACTGCTCATAACCCGGCCGATAAAGAATATCCTCGGAGTGAGCCACATAAGAAGAATCGGTGATTTGAACAGCCAAAATAGAAAAGACAGAATCTACCGGCCCTAAACAAAAAAAGCAAACAAACATCTCTTTATCCTTCATGATGCCGTTCAACAAGCCTTTTATTTCTTCTTTACCTTTTTTATAATCAATACTATTTGAATAATCTTCGCCTTCTTCTCCAAAGACAAAATACTTTGTTCTCTTCTTGTCCCGGGCCTGATCAAGAGGGCCGTCAAAATGAATAGTTTGATTCCCGAGGGGTAATTTTTTTTCTTCGCCCAAAGCACATGCTTTTTCCCTTACATAAGCTATATCTTCCAAAGAATCAGTACGGATAAAGAGTGACTTAGGGTTACAAAGCTCTACATACTCCCCAATGAAATCAATAATCTTGGGATTTTCCAGAGCAGTAAGCTTTTCAAAGCTCTTCCGGTCTAACTTTTCCTTCAAAAACTTAAAATAATCTTTTATCATCCTAAGAAATTTATCATAATACCCTGCCATTGGCAAGCTTTTTTGAAAAATAAACGAACGGGAATTAGAGAAAAATCGGCTCTAAGGTGTTGGAGCCGAATAAGTTATAGTACAAATCTATATTCCAGGCTTTAATAGGCTAATTAGCAGCTTCCGCACTTCTTGAGGGTTTTTTAGAAAGTATTTGGCAAAAGAGTTCTGCTTTCTGCCTACTCTTACTCCCAAATCAGACTTGCCTAACCTTCTAAAAACATCTTCATCAGTTAAGTCATCACCGATAAATATAGTTATTTCATTGGCCTTCTTATTCAGCTGTTTTTGGAAAAAATTTACTGCATCAAATTTATCAATCGGAATATTGGGCCTTATTTCCAAAACTTTTTTCCCGGTAGTTATCTTTAGCTTCCCACTCTTTAGGTAAGGGGCTGCTATCCTTTTAAAGGTTGATCTTATCCTGTCCAAATCTTTTTTTACTTTGCGGTAGTGAACGGCAAAAATAATCCCTTTGTCTTCAAAAACCACTCCTTTTGTCCCGGCGAAAACCCTCTTTAAATCCCTCTTGGCTAAATTTAAAGTTGACAAACATTGCTTAAGCAAAGCCTCCTGGGCGTAAGTCTTTTTTTCCTTAAATAAAAGCTCTAACCCATGATTACCGGCATACAATATATTATTTACTCCCACTCTTTTTTTAATGTCAGCCAGGCTTCTTCCGCTAATAATACCTAACACTAAATTCTTCTTCTTGGACAGTTGCCTGAGTAATTTCTTGGTGGTTGGATTAAGGTGGGCGGCTGAGGGGTCCTTAACTATATCCGTAAGAGTACCGTCATAATCTAGGAAAAGAAAAATCCTACCCCCGGACTTTAATACTTTGTCTATATTTTGATTAGAAATATGCTTCACTCTTCTTGAGGGATATCGGAAATTACCCTACCAATCCAACGCCAAATATCATTACGATGAACGCCTTGACGTAACTTTTTCATTCTCTTCTTCTTTTGAGCATCATTCATGGTAAGAGCTTTATAGATAGCCGCGCTTACATCCTCCGGATGATAAGGATTTATTGATATGGCTTCTTTTAATTCCCGGCTTGCTCCGGTAAACCGGCTTAAAATTAATACCCCTTTTTCATTTATCTTAGCCGAGACAAACTCTTTAGCCACAAGATTCATCCCGTCATGTAAAGAGCTGACCACGCAAACATCAGCTATTTTATAAAAAGCCAAGACTTCCTTAAAGTTAAGATGCCTTCTTAAAAAAATTATCGGCTTCCAATATTTCCGGGAGTGTTTAAAATTTACCTCCTCAACCCGGGCATTAACCCTTTCGTTAAGCTGTTTATACTGAGGAAGATGAATACGGGAAATCTCTCCCATCTGAATAAAAATTATCTTTCCTTTTAGCTCGGGATAAGTCTCTAAAAGCTTATCTATAGCATCTATTCTCTCAACAATACCTTTGGTGTAGTCAATCCTGTCTAAGCCAATAATTATCTTATACCCATCTAAGCCAAACTCCTCTTTAAGCGACAGGGCTAAGTCTTTTACCTCCTCATTTCCGGAAGTTTTATTTATTCCGTTAAAATCAACACTTATCGGATACCCTCTTACCAAAGAAGTATGTCTTCGATACACTACCAATTGCTGCTCTTGATTAATCTTAGCTTCCATCTCATTCGCCACAGCATCAAAAAAGTTATTACAGAAGTATTTTATTTGGAATCCCAGAAGATCATAAGAAAGCATACCTTCTAACAACTCCTGACGCTGAGGCAGAATACGAAAAACATCATAGGCAGGCCAGGGAATGTGCCAGAAAAGAAGAGTAACAGCCTGAGGATCCATCTCTTTTAAATACTTGCTTACCAAGGCAAGATGATAATCCTGCACAAAAACAATTGCTTTTTTACCTTTTATCTCCTTGCTGATGCTTTGAGCAAACTTTTTATTTACCTGTTTGTAATTTTTCCAATCTTCATTATTGAACTCCGGCTTTATAAACACCATATGGGAAAGCGGCCAAAGTCCCTGGTTAGAATATCCAAAGTAATACCCTAGATTTTCACTCTTACTTAACCAGACATATTTTAGCTCATAAGCTGGGTCATTCGGCGGAACCTTTACTTTAGAATTCTTTACTACCAGCCTATCGGCATCGCCGCTTCCGCAACAAACCCATAAACCGCCCAGCTCCTGCATAATCGGGTCTAAAGCAGTAACTACCCCCCCTGGACCGCGGGTACATTCAATTCTTCCCCGGGATAATTTATGGATATAGGGCTGGCGGTTAGAAGCCACAACAAAGGTATAGTCGGAAAACTTTTTTCTTACCAGCTCTAAAACTGACTTTTTATTCCAAACTTCTAACATAAATAAATATAATCTAAGCTACTAATTATCCCCCAGCACCTTCCTGTAAACCGCGAGAGTATCTTGGGTCACCTTCTTTTTAGTATATTGGGATTCAACTATCTCTCTTCCGGTGTAACCAAACCTCTCCTTTAGCTTTACATCGTCTAATAGCTGGCATATCTTCGCGGCCATAGCCTCAAAATCTCTCACCGGAATAACAAAACCATTAATTCCATCTTTAATAATTTCCGGCATTCCGCCCATATTAGTAACAATCATCGGTTTTGCCATAGCCATAGCCTCAAGCATGGTTAAACCAAAAGGCTCGGGAGCCGAAGAAGGGTAAAGGCAAACATCGCTTACCTCATATAACTCCTTTACCTGGTCCAAAGAGTACATATCTATCAAAACACTATCTTCCATTCCAAAGTGTTTTATTAAACTCACTAAGTAAGCAATATCCTTTTGCTGGGTGTCTTGCCAATCAATAATGTTTTTAGAGCCGGCTAAAACCAGAATAACATCCGGATGTTTTTGCCTTACTGTACTCATAGCTTTAATACTAATATCACAACCTTTAGCTAAGCCAATTCGAGCCGGATGAAATATTACTTTCCGCCCCTTAAGCTGAGGGTATTTAGTTAATATTTCTTCAGTATCTACTCCCGGTATAAACTTCTCTTGGTCCACCCCATGATGAACAACAGTAATCTTTCGGTCACCTATTCCAATGCCGATAATTTCTTTTTTTATAAAGTGGCTTACGGCAATAATTTGAGCCCAATCTATTTTGTGAGTCAGCTCTAAAAAAAGAATATCATCCCAAACGTTATGAGCGGTAAGAATAAGAGGAACTTTTCTCTCTTTGCTCAACCTTTCTAAGGTACGTATGTGAGCTTGGCTGAAGTAATGCATATTATGAACATGAATAACATCGGGATGGCTTTCCTTTAAAAAGGAAGAAAAGGTATCTTCAATCTCCTCCTCCAGGCCGTTTAAACCTCTTTTGGAAAGCCAGTTTAAATCCATAATCGGGGTTCGATAAATCTCAACCCCCTCATACTTATATTTTCCGCTTGAACCCTCTACTGAACCGGTAAGCAAACTCACCTTATGGCCTAAAGCTACCAGCTGAGGCAAAAGTATAGTTAAATGGGTCTCGACTCCGCCGATTATAGGGGGAAATCCCCAGTGAAAATGAGCAATATTTAATTTATCTTTCTTTGCCATCAGTAATACTCCTCCCCCTTAACTTCTAAAAGGGGTTTTGAAAACCTATAGCTTTTATTAGTTCTAACGCTGATTATCTTGTCAAAAATACCGATTTTTATGCTTTTTCGCTTGCTTGAAAATATTCTTATCTTTATAAAATCATTGGTTAATTCTAACTTTATCAAGCTCTCCCGCCACTCTAAAGAAAAGATCAGCTTTCGCCATGAACGCGGCATACGAGGCTTTATAAGCAGTTCGTTTCTTCTGATTTTAACCCCCGCAAAACCGAATATTAAAGCCTGCCAGGTACCCCCTAAAGAAGCGGCGTGAACTCCTTCAGCTGTATTCCCGTAAAGGTCGCTTATGTCCGTACGCAGACAGACATTAAAAAGATTATATGCCCTGTGTAGGTCTCCTACCTCAGAAGCGATAAAAGCGTGCATGGAAGCGCTCAAAGAAGACTTATGCACTGTTCGTGAAATATAAAAATCATAATTAGCAAGTTTTGTTTTTTTGCTAAAAATATCATTAAGTAAATAAATAAGCATTAAAACATCAGCCTGCTTTACTATCTGAGTTTTTCCTAAGTCTTTTGCCTTTAGCTTGGCAGGCAAAAGAGGTATACCATTCTCATCAGTCCGGTTAAGGTTTACCTTTTTTAATTTAAAATATCCGTCAAATTGCTCGATAACTTTTTTCTTATTAATACGGGTAGTTATTCGAGATACAATCTTCGCCCAACCTCTTACCTCTTTATCTTTCAGGTTTAATTTCTCTTTTATTTCTTTATAAAGATGGACACTTTTCTTTAAATTCTCTAAGAGCCTAATCACAGTAAGTAAATTCCATTTAACCATCATATTAGTAAAAGCATTATTATCTACGTTTATGTGAAACTCATCGGGGCCGATAACATTTTTAATCTCATATTTATTTTTCTTCTTATTATATTCGACCCGGGAAGCCCAAAATCTTGCCGCTTCTATGAGTATCTCATAGCCATAATCCTGCATAAACTTATCATCTCGGGTAGCTAAATAATATTTATTAACTGCGTAAGCAATGTCAGCGGTTATATGATGTTCAAATTGATGAGTATGTATTTTAACAATTGTCCGGTCAATGTCCCTTGCCCAACCCGGAGTCTCCTCTTCTCCGGTTCCGGCCGACTCCCAGGCGAATTGCGCTCCTTTATACCCATTCTCTTTAGCAATCTCCCTTGATTTGCCTAATCTTCGATGGCGATATAAAAGCATGTTCTTTGCTACCCTGGGAAAAGTAAAAAGGTAAAAAGGCAGGAGAAAAATTTCAGCATCCCAGAAAATATGACCCCGGTACCCTTCACCGCTTAATGTTCGAGCCCCGATGCTGGAAAAACCACCGTCAAAATGAGCGCAAACAAGCATGTGATAAATATTAAAACGCATATTTTGCTGAATATTAGCTGTTCCTTCAATAACAACATCCGCTTTCTTCCATAATTTCTCCCATACTTTAATATGCTCTTTAAGGAGAGTGTTGAAATCGCTCCGAAAAGCCTTGTTGAATATCTTAAAAGTATCTTTTTTCTGTATAGTATGCCTAACTTTATGAGGAAAATGTTTTATACAAAATACCTTGGTAAAGATAACTGTCTG
>JAIWAR010000026.1:0-16955 GCA_048634245.1 Methanosarcinales archaeon
CCTTAATTCTCTGAATTTATCTTCTAATCTCATAAACTTATTTATAATTTTGAATAATACCTAAGTCTTTGTCGCCTCTTCCGGAAAGGCAGAGTAAAACTATCTTACCTTTAGCTTTTTTAGCCAGCTTTTTTAAATAATAAATGGCATGAGAGGTTTCAAGAGCCGGGATTATTCCCTCAAGCTCTGAAAGCATCCTAAAACCTTCTATTGCCTGTTTATCTTCCACAGCTGTGTACTCAGCTCTTTTTATTACTTTATAAAAAGAGTGTTCCGGGCCTACGCCGGGATAATCTAAACCCGGGGCTATAGAATGGGCCTTTTTTATTTGCCCGAATTTATCCTGGAGAACATAAGATTTTGAACCCTGGAAAACTCCCGGCCTGCCCTTAAGAAGAGAGGCGGCATTATAAGTATCCAAGCCAAACCCCGCCGCTTCCACGCCGATAAACTTGACTCCTTTTTCTCTATAAAAAGGGTAAAAAAGCCCCATGGAATTACTGCCTCCACCTACACAAGCAACCAAATAATGAGGAAGCCTTCCCTCTTTTTTCAAAATTTGGGCTTTGGCTTCTTTGCCGATAACAACTTGAAAATCTCTAACCATCATGGGATAAGGGTGGGGGCCGACAACAGAGCCTAAAAGATAATAGGTATCTCGCACGTTTGTTACCCAATCCCTAAAAGCCTCATTGCAGGCATCTTTTAAAGTCTTTGAACCGCTCTTAACAGGGATTACTCTTGCCCCTAATATCTTCATACGAAATACATTCATGCTTTGCCTTTTCACATCATCTTCACCCATATAGATATCACACTTATTGCCTAAAAGGGCGGCAATAGTAGCAACGGCCACTCCATGCTGGCCGGCACCGGTCTCAGCAATTATTCTCTTCTTGCCCATAAACTCAGCTAAAAAACCCTGGCCTAAAGAATTATTTATCTTATGGGATCCGGTATGAAGAAGGTCCTCTCTCTTAAGGTAAACTTTAATCCCTAAGTACTTACTTAGATTAGCCGCAAAATAAAGAGGAGACGGCCTGCCGGCATATTCACGAAGATAAAAATCTAATCTTTGCTTAAACTTCTTATTCTTCCTCACCTTGTTATAGGCCTCCTCCAACTCCTCCAAGCACAAAGAAATAGTCTCAGGAATAAACTTTCCCCCAAACTCTCCAAAATATCCTCTTTTATCAGGCACTCTCATATTTAACCTTTTTTATAAATGCTTTAGTTAACTGCTCATCCTTTTTACCGGCCATTTTCTCTATTCCGCTAGCCACATCCAAAGCATAGGGGTTAAGCCTTTTTACCTTGCCGATATTTTTTGGGTTAAGCCCTCCGGAAATAATTATTCTTCTCCCTTTTTTAATAAGGCCGGCTGCCTCGCCTAAAACATTAGACGGCAATGCCTTCCTGCCTTCTTGCTTTTGTTCATACTTCACATCAAACATAAAAGCATCTATTTTATACCGTGAAAATTTTGCCTCAAAAGGCCTATCCTGGGCAAAAAATACCTTTATAACTTTAAATCTCGGTTTAAAAAAGTGACAATAAGCCGGAGTCTCTGTTCCGTGAAATTGTAAAACATCAAGATTAAGAAAAGAAGCAATATCTAATACCTTTTGCTTTTCCTGATCTAAAAAAACGCCTACTTTAACCAAAAAAGGATCCAGGCACCGGATAATCTTCTGAGCCGGCTGAGGACTAATGTACCGCGGACTCTTCTTTGAAAAAATAAACCCTAACGCGTCCGCCCCGGCCAAAGATGCAAAAAGCGCATCTTCTAAATTAGTAATACCGCAAATTTTTACTTTTATCATTTTTCCGCATCAATATTCAATTCTTTTAATTTATCTTCAATGTTATCTGCCCGCATCAAAACTTCTCCAACAAGCACCGCGTCCGCGCCTAAACCCTTTAAAAGCAGGACATCTTTTAAGGTTTGTATACCGCTCTCACTAACTTTAACCACATCTTCAGGGATAAAAGGAAGAAGTTTTTTCGGCCGCTCCGAATTAATCTGAAACGTCTGCAAATTACGGCTGTTTACCCCAATAATATCTGCCCCTATTTTAAGAGCTTTTTTTAATTCTTTTTCCGTATGCACTTCAACTAACGCATCCATACCTAAATCCTTAGTGCAATTATAAATATCTTTAAGCTTTTCCTCGCCTAAAACACCCATGATAAGCAAAACAGCATCAGCCCCCACTGCTCTTGACTGGAGAACCTGAACTTCTTCCAAGATGAAATCCTTCCGTAAAATAGGCAAATTAACATGTTTCTTAATATCCTCGATATAATTAATCTTTCCCAAAAAGAAGTCCTCCTCGGTGACTACAGATATAGCGTTTACTTTTAGCTTTTTGAATGTTTGAGCCAGCTCCAGGTGTGAAAAGTTCTTACATAATACCCCTCCGGAAGGAGAAGCTTGTTTTGCTTCGGCGATAAAAGAAATCTTACCGTTTCTTTTAATTGCCTTCTTAAAAGATATCACCGCCGGAGCCTTTTTTATTAAAGAAAGAAAAGCTTGACGGTTTTTCTTCAAAACCTTAACTCTTACCTTTTTTGTTTCCAGAATTAGTGATAGTACCTTATGCATTTTCTTTTAAAAATTGTTTAAACTCCGAAAGCTTGCGTTTTGCCTTCCGGCTGTCTATTAACTCAGCCGCGGCCTTTGCGCCCTGCTTAAGATTACTTACCTTCCCTAAAATATAAAGGCAGGCGCCGGCATTAGCCAAAACAATATCCCTGGGGGCTCCGGATTTTCCTCCCAGAATATCTTTTATAACTTTAGCGCTTGCCTTTGCATCCTTAACCATTAAATCTCCCAGCCTGATTTTCTTTAAACCGAAACTGGAGGGATTTAAAGTCAAATTGCTTATCTTCTTATTATTTAAAAAGGAGACTTGAGTCGGGCCGGTAAGAGATATTTCATCGTAAACATCTTTGCCGCAAACAACAAAAGCTCTTTTAACCTCCAGCCCTTTTAAGACCTTAGCTAAAGGCATAGTCAAACCCGGAGAATAAACTCCTAAAAGCTGATAATTGGCAGAAGCGGGATTGCAAAGAGGGCCTAAAATGTTAAAAATTGTTCTTACCCCTATTTCTCTTCTTATCCGGGCCACCTTGCCTAAAGCCGGATGGTATAGGGGAGCATAAAGAAAGCCTATATCTATTTTTTTTATCGCCTCTTCCATAATTAAAGCAGAAGCTTCGATATTTATTCCCAAGGCTTCTAAAACATCAGCACTGCCGCAGGTTGAAGACATTGCTCTATTTCCATGTTTAGCGACCTTTATACCGGCCGCGCTAATGATAAAAGCTACTGCTGTTGAGATATTAAATTTATTTAATCCTGAGCCCCCGGTACCGCAGGTATCCATAACCGGCTGGCCTCTATCTTTTATTCCTAAAAACCCCTCTCTAACATTTATCTTCTTAGCCTTTTCCCTGACCACAGTAGCTGCAGCTAAAATCTCTTCCTCGCTCTCGCCTTTCATCTTTAAAGAAGTTAGGAAAGAAGCGATTTGAGCCGGTGTAACCTCAGAGTTAAAGATCTCCTCAAAGGCCTGTTTCATCTGAACAAAAGAGATATCTTTGCCCTTAGTAAACTTATCAATAGCTTCTCTAATCATAATTTTAGAAAATTCTTTAATATCTTCTTACCCTCAGCGGTTAAGATAGATTCAGGGTGAAACTGCACCCCAAATAAAGGGAAATTCCTGTCTTTTATTCCCATTATTATACCATCTTTGGTATAAGCGGTAATAATTAAATTCTTGGGTAAGCTCTTTTTTTCAATAATTAAGGAATGATATCTTGTCGCCGGAAAAGGATTTTTAACTCCTTTGAATATATCGCAGCGGCTATGATAAATAAAAGAAACTTTACCGTGCATAATTTTATCAGCTTTTACGATCCGTCCGCCAAAATTTTTCCCGGCACATTGATGCCCCAAGCAAACTCCCAAAATCGGCATTTCTTTATAAAACTTATCTATTAAAGCGCAGCTTATGCCCGCATTGTTCGGCCTTCCCGGCCCGGGAGAAATAACGATTCTGCTAAATTTTAATCCCTTTAATTTCTTTAAGCTGATTTTATCATTACGAAAGACCAGAGTCTTAGCCCCCAACTCCTGCAAATATTGAACAAGATTGTAGGTAAAAGAATCGTAATTATCTATGACTAAAACTTTCATAATTGTTTACCAGCTAAATGTCGTATTGCAAGACCTGACCCCATTATTACTGTTTTTCTCTTTTTATTCTTGCCCCTATTTTTCTAAACTTACTTTCTATTTTTTCATACCCCCGGTCAATATGGTAAACTCTTAAAATTTCGCTCTTGCCTTTAGCTGACAACCCGGCAATTACTAAAGCGGCTGAAGCTCTTAGGTCAGAAGCCATAATCTCAGCTCCATATAGCCTTTTCTTACCCTCAATTATAGCATAAGGGCCGTTTCTTTGGATAGAAGCGCCCATGCGATTTAATTCAGCCACGTGCATAAACCGATCAGGATAAATCTTTTCGGTAATTAGAGAAATGCCCGAAGCCAAGCAAAGACAAACCATAAATTGGGCTTGCAAATCAGTAGGAAAACCCGGGTAAGGAAGAGTTGTTATGTTAACCGGCCTTAAGATTTTTGCCGGTTTTATAAGAATAGTTGAATCTTTATCCACCTTAATCCTGGCCCCTATTTTTTTAGCCGTCTCTATCACTGAAGTAAGGTGCAGGGGGTTTGCCCCTTTTATAGAAAAAGGAGACTTTGTAGCCAGGCTGGCGGCAATAAATGTTCCGGCTTCAATTCTGTCAGGTATAATTTCAAATTTACAGCCGTAAAGTTCATCTACCCCTTTTATCCTTAACAAAGGAGTTCCTTCTCCCTCTATCTTTGCCCCCATTTTCTTTAAGAATTTAACCAAACACTCTACCTCCGGCTCACAAGCCGCGTGTTCAATAATGCTTTCTCCCCGGGCTAAAACAGCGGCCATCAAAACATTAGCAGTAGCCAGGACTGAGGAACCAAAGATTCCGCCTAAATAAATATGTGCCCCTTTTAATCTTTTCGCTTTTGCCTCACAATAACCTTTTTCAACAGTAATTTCAGCGCCTAAATCCTTTAAACCCTTTGTATGTAAATCTACGGGCCTGGGCCCGATAATACACCCTCCGGGCAAAGCAACTTTAGCTTTTTTGCGCTTAGCCAAAACAGGCCCCAGGCAGCAAAAAGACGCCCGCATTGTTCTTACCAACCTATAGGGAGCAACAAAGCTTTTATTTTTTCTGCTCTTTACTCTAAGAGTCTTGTTATTAAAATTAATTTTTTTACCCAGACACTCCAAGATCCCAATCATCGTCTTTACATCCTTTAAATTAGGAATATTGCCGATTACACACTCCTCATCGGTAAGCAGAGTTGCGGCCATAACCGGAAGAGCGGCATTCTTAGAACCGCTTACCTTGACCGAACCTGATAGCTGAGATTGATAAACAGTAAATTTATCCATTCAAAACAACTCCTCTAAAAATTCCTGAGTAATCCTTGATCCATTCTTCCTGTCTATAAAAATCTAAATTCTTAATAATTTCATCCACCGCTTTTTTATGTTTATAGCCTATCTCTACAATAAGATACCCTTTATCCTTCAAATAACAAGGAGCTTCTCTTAATATCTTATTAATAAAATACAAACCGTCAACCCCGGCCTCTAAAGCCAGCCTCGGCTCGAATAAAAGCGGCCCTTTAATGTTTTCACTCTCTACATAAGGGGGGTTAGAAACTATTAAATCAAAACTCTTGCTTTTAAAAGCACTTAATAAATCAGCATTAACTAATTTAATGTCTTCATTGTAAAGCTTTCTGTTAGCCTCGGCAAATTCAAGGCTCTCCCGGCTAATATCCGAAGAAAAAACAAGCAACTCTCTCTTTATTGCCTTTTTTATAGTTAATCCGATATTCCCCGATCCGGAACATAAGTCTAAAACATTGCTCAGGCGATTCTTATTTATAATATCAATTGCCTTTTCTACTATTAATTCGGTCTCTTTCCTGGGGATTAAAACACTTCTGCCGACTTTAAATTCCCGGCCAAAAAAATCCTCCTTACCTAAAATATAAGCTAACGGCACACCCCGAATATAAGCCTCCTTTATTACTCTAAGGCGCTCTATTTCACAAGCCCCTAAGCAGGTATCTTCTTCTAAAATCAGGGAGCGCCTCAAAGAAAGCGCATCCTTGATGAGAAACCGCAAATCGCACTCCTTAAACGTTGTTCTATTTGCCTTAAGCCAATCCTTTAGCTTCATAGATCTTTTTTCTTTCTTCTTTAATAAGCTCGCCTACAACCTCATCAAGGTCTCCCTCTAAAACTTCTTCCAGGCGATAGATAGTAAAATTTATCCTATGATCGGTAACTCTTCTTTCGGAAAAATTATAGGTTCTTATTTTTTCACTGCGGTCTCCGGTTCCTACCTGGACACGCCGGTTTTGACTAATCTTATTAGTTTCCTTCTCCAGCATTTTCTCCATAATCCGGGCCTTAATAACTCTTAGAGCCTTAGCTCTATTTTTAATCTGGGAACGCTCATCCTGACAGCTGACAACAACACCGGTAGGTAAATGCGTCATTCTTACCGCTGAATCAGTAACATTTACATGCTGGCCGCCGGCTCCTGAAGAACGAAAAGTATCCACCTTTAAATCATCAGGATTAATCTTCAGCTCCATCTCTTTAGGTTCAATTAACACTGCTACGGTAACCGTAGAGGTATGAATTCGCCCTCCGGATTCAGTAACCGGAACCCGCTGCACCCGGTGAACGCCGCGCTCAAATTTAAGATGCCTATAAACGCCTTTACCCTTAAGGGAAAATACCACTTCTTTAAGCCCGCCTATCCCTGTTTCGCTGGAGCTTAAAACCTCTATTTTCCAGCCGTTTCGTTCAGCATACTTAGAGTACATCTTAAACAGAGTCGCGGCAAAAAGAGCCGATTCCTCTCCTCCGGCCGCTGAACGTATCTCAATAATGAGATCATAATCGGGTTCGTTTTCGGCGAAAAGCTTATCCTCTATTTGCCCGTCAATCTCTTTAATCTTAGTTTTTAATTTATCCAGCTCTTCCTGAGCTAAGTCCTTCATCTCCTGCTCTTCTCCTAAATCAAAGACAACACCTTCAAAATGCTCTTTTTCTTTAAGATATTGCTCCCTTCTTTCAAGAAGCTTAATAACCTTCTCAAGATAGGAAAATCTCTTAGCAAGCTTAGCGTATTTTGTTCTATCCCTTACTACATCCGGAGAAGACAGCTGTTGAGAGATCTGTGCATATTCTTCTTTTAATTTCTCAGATTTAATCATCTATCAACTAGATTAACTATTACTTTTTTTGCCGTACTTCTTAATAAATTTATCCACTCTTCCTTCAGAATCGACAAATTTCTGTTTTCCGGTAAAAAAAGGATGGCATTTAGAACAAATTTCCACGCTAATCGTCTTCTTTGTAGAACGAGTATGCACTACGTTTCCACAAGCGCACATAATCGTGGCTGCCTCATATTTGGGATGACCTTTCTTTTTCATAATAAACCTCCGTATTATATCATTATTTATTAAGAGTAAGGAGAAATTCTACATTGTTCTTGGTTTTGGATAATTTCTCAATAAGAAGCTCCAGGGCCTCAGCGGAACTCAGTTCATTTAAGGCCTTTCTCAATATCCATGTCCTTTGAAGCTCATCGGGATGAATAAGCAGCTCTTCCCTCCGGGTGTTAGAACGCTTTATGTCAATAGCTGGATATACCCTCTTCTGAAAGATACTCCTATCAAGAGTGATTTCCATATTGCCGGTTCCTTTAAACTCCTCAAAAATGACATCGTCCATCCGGGAGCCGGTATCAACCAGCCCTGTTGCGATTATCGTTAAAGAACCCCCTTCTTCCTGAGCCCTGGCCGCGCCGAAGAACCTCTTGGGCTTATGTAAAGCATTGGAATCAATTCCTCCGGAAAGAATTCTCCCCGAATGAGGTTCAACAAGGTTATAGGCCCTGGCCAGACGAGTGATACTATCCAGAAGTATAACCACATCTTTTTTGTGTTCCACCAGCTTTTTAGCCTTTTCCAAAACCATCTCCGCTACCTGGACATGCCTTTGCGGCGGTTCATCAAAGGTAGAACTAATCACCTCCCCTTTTACCGTATTTTTCATTTCAGTTACTTCTTCAGGACGCTCATCGATAAGAAGCACCATAAGAATAATATCCGGATAATTCGTGGTTATTCCATTAGCTACCTTTTGCATCAGCACAGTTTTACCGCTATAAGGCGGAGCAACGACTAACCCTCTTTGTCCTTTTCCAATAGGGCAAAGAAGATCAACTATTCTCGTAGAAACTTCATCGGGAGAAGTTTCCAAAATGAATCTTTCTCTGGGGTAAATAGGGGTTAAATTATCAAAAAGAATCCTGTTTCTTGACTCCTCGGGATGTTCAAAGTTAACCGCCTCAACCTTAAGAAGGGCAAAATATTTCTCATTATCCTTAGGCGGCCTTATTTGGCCGCTAACAGTATCTCCGGTACGCAGAGAAAACTTTCTAATCTGAGAAGGGGAAACATAGATATCATCCGGTGAAGGCAGATAATTATAGTTGTTTGACCTTAAAAACCCGAATCCTTCCGGAAGAACCTCTAAGACGCCGTCGCCGAACATAAGCCCTTTTTTCTCTGCCTGTGCCTGTAATATCTTAAAGATAAGGTCTTGTTTCCTTACTCCGCTTATCCCGTTAACCTTAAGGTCTCTGGACATCTTATTTAGTTCGGATATCTTCATCCCCTTCAGAGTGCCGATATCAACATTATCATCCACCCCTACCGGCCTGCTTTTTAATTTTATTTTATCTTTTTCCACAATGAATCAACCTCCTTTTTTAATCGTCTAAAATCTAAACTATTATCGATAATAAAATCAGACCCTTTTATTTTTTCTCGAATAGGCTTATATAAAGCCAGCCTATTGAGAGTTTCTTTTTTGCTAAAACCGTATTTTTTAATAATCCGCTGAATTAAAATCCGGCGTTTTACTGTAACTAAAATTATTATTTGAAAATGCCGGGCCAGGCCTTTTTCAAAAAGAAGAGGAATTTCAGCGATATAAACTCCACTTCTGCTCTTACCCTTAAGCCAGCCCAATAGATCCCGGGTAACTGCCGGGTGGACGATCCTCTCGAGTTTTTTCAACTTAAGCTTATTAGAAAAAACAATACCGGCCAGCTTCTCCCGTGAGATTACTCCAGCCTTAAGGCACTGGGGAAACGCGGCCGCTATTTTTTTATAAACCGGGGTTTTCTTATCCCGATAATAGCGATGGATCTTCTTATCGGCATCAAAAACTATTGCCCCTTTGCTCTTAAACAGCTTAAGAACCGTACTCTTCCCGCTAGCTAAATTCCCGGTTAATCCTATTACTGGCATAATTTATTTTATTTTTAGCTCTTTGTATATTTCCATATATTTAGCAGCGGCCTTAGCCCAGGAAAAATTATATTGAGTTACCTTTTCTAAAGTATCCTGCCACGGTTTTTTCTTTTTAAACAACTCCTGCGCTTCTTCTACCGCTGATATTAAATCCCGGCTTTTATAGTTATTAAATACAAACCCGCCGCCGCCGCAGGAGGTATCAACAACCGTATCAACTAACCCTCCGGTATGATGGACTAAAGGCAAAGTAGCGTATTTATAACTAATCATCTGAGAAAGCCCGCAAGGCTCAAACCTTGACGGCAATAAAAATACATCTACTCCGGCATATATCTTATGAGCCAAAGCCTCATCAAATTTTAAAGCCAGGGAAAAAGAATTTTTGAATTTACGCTTCTTTTCCTTCAACAGCTGATGGTATCTGGGCTCACCAACGCCCAAAATAACTAATTGATGTTTTTCTAAAATATTATCCAGAGCCTCATAAAGTATATCTACTCCTTTTTGCTCAGCCAAACGGCTGACCATCCCCATAAAAAGGGCATCTTCATCCTGTTTTAGCCCCAGCTCCTTCTGAAGATTAAGCTTATTTATTTTCTTAATCTCAAGAGTATCGGGAGAGTACTTTTTGTATATAAATTCATCTATCCGGGGATCCCAAACAGTATAATCAATAGCATTAAGAATTCCGATTAAATTCTTGCCCTTTTTCTTTAAAACTCCTTCCAGGCCGCAGCCGTCTTGAGGAGTTTGTATCTGCCGGGCATAAGTAGGACTTACTGTCGTTACCCGGTCAGAAAATACGATTCCGCCTTTAAGAAGATTTACTTTGCCGTAAAACTCCAAATAATCCTTATCAAAAAACTCCCGAGAAATACCCAGTAAAGGAAATTTCTCTTTCGGAAATAATCCCTGATAAGCAAGATTATTTCTCGAGAAATACCCAGTAAAGGAAATTTCTCTTTCGGAAATAATCCCTGATAAGCAAGATTATGGATAGTCAAAACGCACTTTGTGCTTTTAAAAAAAGGGTCTTGTCTGTAAAGAGTCTTGAGATAAACACTTACCAAAGATGTCTGCCAATCATTGCAATGGATAATATCGGGGCAAAAATTTATCTTTTTTAAAACCTCAAGCGCCTGTCTGCTGAAAAAAGAGAATCGCTCTAAACTATCCGGATAATCGCATCCGGCCTCGGTAACATAGAGAGAATCACGTAAAAAATACTCCTCATTCTTAATAAAAAAGATCTCTATAGAACCCTGCTTACTAAAACCAAAACCCTCATTCATGCTTTGAGGTTTTATACCCTTATAAAGGGGCATAAATATCTTTACCTCAGAACCGGCCTTAGCTATACTCACCGGAAGAGCAGCGCTTACATCACCAAGCCCGCCGGTTTTAGCATATGGAAATACCTCTGAAGAACAAAAAGCTATTTTCATCCTTTATCCTTTTAAAGGGGCCATTTGTCCCCAATTTTTACCAGCCTTTAAATTAACCTTAACCGGAACAATTAACTTTATAGCTTCCTCCATATACTTTTTAACAAAAATCTTTACCTCACTCAGCTCGCCCGGGGCTACATCAAAAACAAGTTCATCGTGAATCTGCATTATTAATCTTGTCTTTAGGCCTCTTTTAGTCAACTCTTTATCTATTCTTACCATCGCGACTTTAATAAGGTCAGCGCATGAACCCTGGATAGGAGCATTTGTTGCCTGACGCCGGGCAAATTCCCTTAATTGAATATTAGAACTATTAATATCAGGAAGCTTTCTTCTCCGGCCTAAAATCGTGGTAGCAAAACCTTTTTTTTCCGCCTGAGCGTAGGTTTTATTCATATACTCTTTAACCTTAGGGTAACGCTGAAAATAATCATCAATAAAATTCTGGGCCTGAGCAGGAGAAATCTTTAGTTCCCGGGAAAGGCCAAAAGAACTCATCCCGTAAACAATACCAAAGTTTACTCTCTTAGCTGTATTACGCTGGGAATCACTTACCTCCTCTATTTTTATTCCCAAAATAAGAGCGGCAGTAACAGCGTGAATATCTAAGCCTTGATCAAAAGCTTGAATTAAATTCTGATCACCGGATAAAGAAGCCAAAATTCTTAATTCAATTTGAGAGTAGTCCCCGGAAAGA
Organism: Methanosarcinales archaeon; assembly: GCA_048634245.1. Classification (GTDB taxonomy): domain Bacteria; phylum Omnitrophota; class Gorgyraeia; order Duberdicusellales; family 4484-171; genus Susulua. The sequence goes on from JAIWAR010000026.1 coordinate 11,621, forward strand.
ATACAGCCTTCCTTGCAAGAAGGAACAAAAGCTTCTCTCAATCCCTGGGAAAACTCACCCTTTGCGGGAATACTCTGCAGATTAGGAGAAGAGCTGGAAAGCCTGCCGGTTTGAGTCCCGGTCTGATTAAATTGGGTATGCAATACCCCTTTATTTTTTTCTACCCCTTCTATCAAAGGAATAATATATGTTGTTTTTAGCTTATTTAAATGCCGGTATTCTAAGATCAAGCCGGCAATAGGATATTGAGAAGACAATTTACTTAAAACCTCCTCATTGGTAGAATACCCGGTTTTAGTCTTCTTTAGAGGCGGTATACTTAACCGTTCAAAGAGCATTGCCGCAAGTTGCTTAGGAGAATTTAAATTAAATTCTTTGCCGGAAATTTTAAATATTTTTCCCTTAAGGCCCTCGCTTTTTTTGTCTACCGCTTTTTGCAGCTTTTTGAGAACCTTTGCTTCAACCCTTACCCCTTGAATCTGCATTTTACTAAGTATCTTAACCAGAGGCATCTCTACCTCAAAAAAAAGCTTATCTAGATTTTCCTCTCTTAATTTAACCGACAATAGCCTATAAAGCTGGTAAGCAAAGTAAGGGATAAACTCCGGCGGTATTTCAGAAAAATGCTCAGCAAGATAATGAGAAACTAGCGTGGGAAGAGTGTAATCCGGTAGGGCCGAATCAAGCAGGTAAGCGGCTATCTTTACATCAAACCACAAACCTTTTAGCTCTGCCCCCCTGACCTGGAAAAGTTGATCCTTAAAAGCGTAGGATATCTTTTTTACTTCTTCATTTTCCAATACCTCTTTTATTGCCGAGGCAGAAACTTTATATATATGCTTCTTATCCCGGTCAAAGAGGAAAAACTCTTTGTCATTACCGAATGATACCAATTCTTCTTTAGCTAACCGGTCTAATAGCTTTTCGCTAATTCCGGACTTTACTTCCAAGCCTAAATTCAAAGAAGGAGCGGGAAGGCCCTTAAGAAAAGCTTTAAATTCTAATCTTTGAAACATCTCATAAAGCGAGCCTGAATCCAGTTCTCCTATTTTTAAATCCCGGCAGTTTAAGTCTACTTCCGGTAAGCTTAGTTCCACCAACTCTTTACTTAAAAAAATCATTTCTCTGCTCTTTATTAATATATCTCTGGTCTTAGGGGCCAGAGAATCTAAATTTTTGAAAACATTTTCCAGGGAGCCGAATTCTTTTATCAGTTTAGCCGCCCCTATTTTGCCTATTCCTTTTGCGCCGGGAATATTATCAGTGCTGTCGCCGGCTAAAGAAAGATAGTCAACTATAGACTTAGGGTCAAAACCATACTCTTTGAAAAAATCATCTTTATCAATAAACTTATCCTTATTGTAATTATAGACTGAGACTCTATCAGACTCTATAAGTTGGCATAAATCCTTATCCGAGCTGGCTATAACAACTGATAGATTATTTTTTAAAGCTTTATTACAAATAGAAGCAATCAAATCATCAGCTTCAAATCCTTCTTTCTCTATTATTTTTATCCCTAAAGATGAAACTAACTTTTTAATCAGGGGAATTTGTAGTTTTAAATCATCAGGCATAAGAGGCCTATTGATTTTATATTCTTTAAATTTCTTCTGGCGAAAAGTTTTGCGGGAAACATCAAAACATACCCCCATATAAGAAGGGTTATGTTTAGAAATTATCTTCTTTAAAGTCAAAAAAACTCCATACACCGCCCCGCTGGGAAAACCGGCTGAGGTAGAAAGCCTGAGGGCAAAGAAAGAACGATAACAAAGAGAAGTGCCATCGACTAAGTATAATATTTTTCTGGACATAAAAAGTTAGAGAATTATAGATTAATCCTGATAGAGATAAATTAGCCTTTCTTCCTGACTATAGCCTACTTTGTTTTAAAGACATTGAAATATAAATAAATTACCCTCTAATCTCTAACGGGGTTAAATGGCTGGTAAAATACCTTATTTTTCTTGGATAATACGAGAAATACCTTCCAAGGTATGTTTGAGTTTTCTTTCCGCAGATCGATAATCATCGTTTTCTATATACTCTAAAGCATTCTTGGCGCTAGTGAAAATCTGCCTTCTTAAAAGAAGCCTTTTCGCCTCTTTATAAAGACTTACGCTTTCACTTAAAAGTTCATTATCAGGAGGGTTTATGAAAAATACTGCCTCAAACTCTTTTAGCGCGCCCTTATAATCTTTTTCCAAAAAAGCTTTATTAGCAATATCAAAATGAAACTTCGCGTCTTTGAGCACCTTTGCCCGCGCTTGTTCATTGCTCTGGGTAATTTCCTTAGACAACTTTACCACTTCTTTGGCTAATCTTTGCTTCCTCAGCTTAGGATAAGTGCCTAACTTAATCAGGTGTTGGCGGGAAACCTCCCACCAATAATTCCCCTTCTGGCCTAGTTCAAACCTCTTCTGCCAATAAAAAGCGGCATTTTTTACATCCTTCTTTTTTTCATATAAAAATGCTAAATTAGTATATGTGGACAAATAACCGGGATCTATTTTGAGCGCGTTCTTATACATCTCTAAGGCTTTATGGTCACTGCCTTGAGCTTCATATATGACCCCGATATCATTACAAACTTGAGCAGAGCGAGGGTCTAGGATTATCGCCTTCTGGTACCAGACCAAAGCCCCCACTAAATCACCTAAAGACTGAGCTTTGAAACCTTCTTCCCGATAGGCTTTAGCATCTTCTTTTACTTGAGATCCGGCCCAGCAAGAAAGTAAAGGAAAGATGGACAGAAGGGTTACAAGAAGCACTCTCATCGATTTTAACTTTATCATAAATAAATACTTATGTCAAGAAAATTCGCCTTATTTCTTTAAGTAAATATGCTCTATCTCCGAAAACGCGCCACCGTAAATGGTGGGATATAGATTTCCAAACTTGTTTCGCACCGCATAGATAGAATAAGGAATTGCGGTGTAAATAAGCGGAAGCTCTTCTGATGCAATCATCTGCCAGCGAGAAAATAAAACTTTTCTTTTTTCTTCGTCAAGAATGCGGGCGGTTTGATTAAAAATATCCTCAATCTCTATCTCATATTGGCCCAAAGGCTCTTTGCTAAGATTCCACATGTGCAAACTCCCCTTATAAGACCAAACATTTTTGCCAAAGTAGGGCTCGATACCGCCGGTCAAACCGATTAAAATCATCTCCCAATCAAGGGTAGCGGTTAGCTTACTAACCAGGTTATTAAAATCCAAAGGAAGAAAGTGTATTTTCATCCCGATTGCTTCCAGGTCTTTCTTTACCAAAACGGCAATTTGAACCCGCTGGGTATTCTCAGCGGGAGTAAAAAATGTGGCCTCTAAAATTCTGCCTTCCTTATCCTCCAGAATCCCATCCCCGTCTTTATCAACAAACCCCATATCCGACAAAATAGCCTTTGCTTTTTGAGGATTATAGGGATACTTCTTAATCTCATCGCTATAATAATAGGTATTTGCCGGGCTTACCGGGGAATACTGGGGAATTCCCAATCCATTCATCAGGATATCAATGATCTTCGCCCTGTTTATAGCGTAAGATATTGCTTTTCTAAAGTTTTTCTCTCTAAACCACTTCAATTTATAAGGTTTAACAAATGGCTCTTCTGTCTCGGGATTAACCCCCGGATGTTGATTAAAAGCTAGAAAGTTTGAACCCAAGGAAGGGCCGGCATTATAAATTGTGAAATTATCTCTTTCTTGAGGCGGGCCTAAAATGCTTAAATCCTGAGGCCGTAAAGAATAGTAATCTACTTCTTTTTCTAAAAATTTTAAAAGAGCAGTATCAGGACTGGGTACTATACTAAAAATTATTTTCTTTAGATACGGCAGGCGCTCGCCGCAGGCGTCTTTCTTCCAGTAAAAAGGGTTTTTTTCTAAAATCACCCTTTCACCGGGAAAGTACTTTTTTAGCCTAAACGGCCCGCTACCCACAATATCCTGAGGTTTTGAATCCAGGCCCAAAGAAAAAGAAAATTCTCCTCTTTCAACCAAAGCACTGTACTTATGTGCGGGGAGAATTTCATGAGAAAGCGCTCTTAAAAAAGGAGCAAAAGTAAAGGGGAGCCTAAATCTTACCGTATACTCATCGATTTCCTCAACCTTTATTTTTTCTCCCTCTATAGTAAAAATATCCCTGCTGCTGGTAGGAATATCAGGGTTGTAAACCAAATCATTAAAGGTAAAGACAACATCTCCAGCGGTAAATTTTTCACCGTCACTCCAGAAAACATCTTCACGCAGGTAAAAAATCCACTCTTTACCATCAGAAGTTTTCCACTCTTTAGCTAAATTAGGAAGCACCTCTAAAGTTACCGGATGGGTGCGGGTTAGGCCTTGAAAAATATACCCGGTAATCTGTGTAGTTGAAGTCTCCTGAGCAACTATAGGATTAAATGATTTTGGGTCGGAAATAACCGAAAGGATTAACTCTCCCCCGGGCACTCCACAAATAATCTGATAGTCCTCATAAGGTTTCTTAAAAAGATCCTTGGCCTGAGCGGAAAAACCCACCAGGGCAAAACTACTTATTATTGTGATTAAAAATAAATTACTCTTTTGCATCCTCTAAAGGATCCTCTGGAAATGAAGATTCCCGGGGTGGTAACTCTTCTTGTAGGGCGGCTGGTTCCTGAATGATGTTTTCGCTTTCAGCACTTATGCTTTTGTACTTATTCATTAACGACTTTCCTTTTTGCTTGGAAAGATAAGATAAAGATATAGAGGTAAGGAAAAACCCAATAGATAAACCCACAGTTACCTTTACAAAGAAAGCGCTGGTCTTAGTGCCAAAAATAGATTCTACGCCCCCTAAAGCCTCAACAAGGCCGCCGCTTCTGCCTCTTTGAATAAGAATCATTCCAATCAGGCTTATGGCGACAATAACATGGATAGTTAAAATTACATTATACATAATTGTTATCTCCTTATTAAAATTATCCCAGGGAATTTTTAACTATTTCTACAAAAGAAGAGCTGTCTAATGCTGCCCCGCCCACTAATGCTCCGTCAATATCGCCTTGCTGCATTAATTCCCTTATATTGGCGGGTTTAACGCTTCCGCCGTAAAGAATACGTAAATTTTCTGCTGTCTCCGATGAGTAATGTTCCTTAAGCCAGCCGCGAATGGATTTATGAACTTCCTGGGCTTGCTGAGGAGTCGCGGTTTTTCCGGTACCGATTGCCCAAACCGGCTCATAAGCGATAATTAATTTTAGGAGCGCCTCACTTTCAAAACCCTCTAGCCCCCCTTTTAATTGTTTTTCTATAACTTCAATGGTTTTATTCTCTTCACGCTCCTCTAAGGTTTCCCCAACACAAAAAATAGGAATTAA
>JAIWAR010000027.1:0-16464 GCA_048634245.1 Methanosarcinales archaeon
GTTTGCGATTTCATCGACTTGAGTCCTAGCAAATCCCTTTTCAGAGAAAATGCAAGTTGCCACATTAAGTATCTGTTTCTGTCTCATTTGAGTAAGTTTTTCTTTCTTTGCTTTATCTATAATTTTCATTCTACCCCCTTTTAAGCGGACTGACAAGTCCGTCATTATAAATATACCTTATATTTCGCCCCTTGTCAAGCGGTTAACTGTTAGCGTTTGGATTAAAAAATTTTAAAGTTGAAGGATTGACTCGCTATTCTTATGGAATCGGTAATACACTTTCCCCCATAAGATGAGCATCAATATGGCAGGCAGCCTGACGGCCCTCGAAGATTGCCCAAGCAATAAGGGACTGGCCGCGGCGAGCGTCGCCAGCGGAAAATACCCCTTTTTTTGAAGACATATAGTCCTGACCGGTCTTTATATTACCCCGGGGATCCAGCTCTAGTCCTAATTCTTTCACTAAACCAATGTATTCAGGGCAAAGAAAGCCTACGGCTAAAATAACTAAATCAGCTTCTATTTCAAACTCAGTTCCGGCAATCTCCTTCATCACCGGTAAAGATGAACCTTTTGATTTTACAAACTCAACTTGCGCACAGCAAAGTTTTCCAACTCTGCCATTTTCACCAACAAATTTTTTTGTAAGAACTGCCCAACGACGCTCTCCTCCTTCTTCCTGGCTGGTTGAAGTTTTAAGAAGTGCCGGATACATTGGCCAGGGGAAATTCCCGGTTCTTGATTCAGAAGGCTCAGGTAATACTTCAATCTGAACAATAGAACTTGCGCCCTGACGGTTCGCGGTACCCACACAATCAGAACCGGTATCTCCGCCTCCGATAACTACGACTTTTCTACCTCTGGCATCTATTAACTCTTCGTCAAGAATTCTCTCACCGGCCACTCTTCTATTTGATTGGGTTAAATAATCCATTGCAAAGTGAATTCCGCTTAACTTTCGCCCTTCAATTTTTAAATCCCGGGGAATGCGCGAACCAAGCGCTAAGCATACCGCATCGAACTCTTTTAATAATTTTGACGACGCGTAATCTTCTCCTACACAAACCCCGGCCTTGAATTCAATTCCTTCCTTTTTCCAAATACCCACACGCCGGTCAATTATCCATTTCTCTAATTTAAAGTCGGGGATACCATAGCGCATTATCCCGCCTATTCTTTCATCGCGTTCGAATACGGTAACACTATGGCCTGCTTTATTAAGCTGAGAAGCCGCGGCTAAACCTGCCGGGCCCGAACCGATTACGGCAATCTTTTTGCCGGTTCGTTTTTTTGGCGGGTTAGGTTTAATTAAATTATTTCTAAAAGCATATTCAATTATATTTAACTCATTTTCACGTATTGTCACGGCATCATCATTTATATCTAAAACACAGCCGTATTCGCAAATAGCCGGGCAGAGCCGCCCGGTAACCTCAGGTAGATTATTTGTTGCATCAAGCATCTCAAACGCCTTCTGCCAACACCCGGATAAAACAGCATCATTCCACTCCGGTATATAACTTCCTAGGGGGCAAGCCCAATGACAAAATGGCGTGCCGCAATCCATACAGCGCGAAGCCTGCTCCTCTGATTTTTCCTTATTTTGTAAAACGGCAACATCTTTGTAGTCAGTAATGCGCTCATGCACGGGGCGATATTTCGCCTCTTCTCTTTTAATTTTTAAAAATGCTTCTATATCCTTCATGTATAAGTCCTTCGAATTTTCATCCGTCTGAAATTTCGGTCAAATCCAACTTTTCATCAATAGTTTTACCTTCCAGAATCCGTTTATATTCTATGGGCATAACTTTTACAAATTTTTTAATTTCATTTATGGAATCGTCAAGAACTTTTTTTGCCACTGTACTCCGGGTATATTTGTAATGGTTACTCACCAAGCTCTGAATCGTTTCTTTATCTTCTTCGGTCAGTGGTTCTAACTCCACCATGTTCATATTACACTTATCTTTAAATTTACCTCCTTTATCGTAAATATAGGCAACACCACCGCTCATTCCCGCAGCAAAGTTTCTTCCGATCTCTCCTAAAATAACTACCCGGCCTCCGGTCATATACTCGCAACCATGATCTCCTACCCCTTCAACCACGGCATAAAGGCCTGAGTTACGTATGCAGAAACGTTCCCCGGCAACCCCCCGGATATAAGCTTCACCGGAAATAGCTCCATAAAAGGCGGTATTTCCGATAATAATATTTTCGCCAGGGTCGTAATCTGATTTCTTATCGGGATAAATTATTAGTTTTCCCCCGGAAATACCTTTTCCTACATAATCATTAGTCAAGCCTTGATGCTCAAAGGTCACCCCTTTGGCAAGCCAGGCGCCAAAGCTCTGGCCGGCAACTCCTCTAAACTTAAAATGAATTGAATCTTGCGGAAGCCCAAATTCACCAAAGTTCTTACAGACTTCACCGCTTAACATAGCACCGGTAGCGCGGTTATCATTCTTAATCTCTATCTCCCCTACTACAGGTTCTCCTTTTTCTAATGCCGGTTTTGCAAGCTCTATAAGCCTGTGGTCTAGTATCGTATCTATTCCGTGGTTTTGCGCAGTCTTACGATAAAGGCCTACTTCTTTAGATACTTTAGGCTTATAAAGAATCTTAGAATAATCTATATCTTTTGCCTTCCAGGGAATAATATCATTATTTACTTCTAATAAATCGGTTCGTCCTACCATTCCATCTATGGTTCTTACTCCTAACTGAGCCATAGTCTCCCGTAACTCTTGGGCAACAAAATGAAAATAATTAACCAGATATTGCGGCTTACCTGTGAACTTTTTCTGTAAAATATCATCCTGAGTCGCAACTCCTACTGAACAGTTATTAAGATGACAATGCCGCAGCATCACACAGCCTGAAACTATTAAACCTGCTGTCGAGAACCCAAATTCCTCAGCGCCTAAGATGCATGCGATAGCAACATCCCGTCCGGTGCGGAGTTGTCCGTCAGTTTGAAGCCGCACCCGCGAACGTAAATCATTTAATACCAACGTCTGATGTGTTTCCGATAATCCCAGCTCCCACGGCAGGCCTGCGTGCCTGATTGAACTTGCCGGAGAAGCTCCTGTTCCTCCGTCGGCGCCCGAGATGAGAATCATATCAGCGTGCCCTTTAGCAACACCAACAGCAATTGTTCCTACGCCAATTTCTGATACAAGTTTTACGCTTATCCGGGCATAAGGGTTAGTGTTTTTTAAATCAAAAATAAGTTGTGCTAAATCCTCAATAGAATAAATATCATGGTGCGGAGGCGGTGAAATTAAAGTAACCCCTGGTGTAGTATATCGAGTTTTCGCAATAGTAACACTCACTTTATGGCCGGGCAGCTGCCCCCCTTCACCGGGTTTTGCCCCTTGAGCAATTTTAATCTGCAGTTCATCAGCGTTTACAAGATAATTTGTGCTTACACCAAAGCGGCCCGAGGCAACTTGTTTTATCGCGCTGCGAGGCGAATCGCCGTTAGGTAAAGAACAAAATCGGGCTGGATCCTCTCCGCCTTCACCGGTATTTGACTTCCCGCCAATTCTATTCATTGCGATTGCAAGGGTCTCATGAGCATTGCGGGAGACAGAACCAAAACTCATTGCTCCAGTTGCAAACCGTTTGAATATAGCTTCGGCTGGTTCCACCTCTTCAATAGGAATGGGCTTTGTTTTTTTGAATTTGAGCAAACTACGCAGGGTTGTAGGATTCTGAGATTGATCATTTATAAGTGAAGCAAACTCTTTATATCGTCTATAATCATTGGCCCTTGCTGCGTCTTGAAGCGCAGCAATACTCTCAGGATTCCACAGATGAAACTCCCCGTCTTTTTTCCACTGATAAATTCCTCCCGTAGGCAACATTTGATGGGCGCCCTCTCTATCAGGATAAGCTTGCTTATGACGCATCATAATCTCTTTAGCAATAACCTCTAAACCTGCACCGCCAATACGGGAAGCTGTTCCGGAAAAACACCTTTGAATAACCTCGTCATTTAATCCTAAGGCTTCAAAAATCTGCGCTCCCCGATAACTCTGTAATGTTGATATTCCCATCTTAGATAAAATTTTTAATATCCCTTTATCTACCGCTTTAATATAATTTTTCTGCGCGTCTTTAAAATCCAAATCAAGCTCGCCTTTCTTTATGAGATACTCAATACTTTCAAAAGCCAAATAAGGATTAATGCATCCTACACCGAACCCGAAAAGTAGCGCGAAATGATGCACCTCGCGGGGTTCTGCGCTTTCCAAAATAAGTGCTATCTGGGAACGACAGGCTTTTCTTATCAGATGTTGATGAACTGCTCCGGCCGCGATGAGCGCGGGGATAGGTGCATACTCTTTATTTACTCCTCTATCGCTTAAAATAATAAAAGTGTATCCTTCTTGTATTGCTTGCTCAGACTTTTTACAAATTTTATCAAGAGTATTCATGAAATTATTTTTATATACAGCCTTTCCGCCAGAGGCGGATCCGCCTTTGGCGGAAAAAAGGATAGAAATAGTTTTGGTTTTAAAACCGCCTCTAATCTGACGGATTTTTTCCAGTTCTTCATTAGTAAGAATGGGCTGAGTCAGGTGAACCTTACGGCAATGTCCCGGTGTTTCACTAAGCAGATTTTTACGCCCGCCCATATAACACTCAAGGCTCATTACTAACTCTTCCCTTATAGGATCAATTGCCGGATTGGTAACCTGGGCAAAAAGCTGCTTAAAATAATTATAAATAAGCTGAGGCCTCTGGGATAATACTGCGTGAGGAGTATCATTACCCATTGAAGCGGTAGGCTCTTTACCATGTTCGGCCATAGGTTTAACAATTACTTTCAGATCTTCACGGGTATAACCAAAAGCCTTTAATTGCGTAAAAACATTGCTCGATTTTTTTTCTTTTGATAGAGCTTTAGGCAAACTTTCCAACTCAACAATATTCTCCTTAAGCCACCTCCTGTAAGGGTTCCTTGTAGAATTTTTTTCTTTTATCTCATTATCGCCTATAATACGGCCCTGATGAGTATCAACAAAGAAAATCTTACCCGGCTCAAGCCTTCCTGAATAAGCTATATCCTCCGGTTTAATATCAAGCACACCCACCTCTGATGCCATGACCACAAGTCCGTTTTTGGTAACAATATAACGTGAAGGACGAAGGCCGTTTCTATCTAACACCGCGCCAACTCCTACTCCGTCAGTTAAAGTGATACTTGCCGGACCATCCCATGGTTCCATAAAACAAGCGTGATACCTATGAAATGCTTTTACATTCTCATCCATAAAGTTATTTTGCTCCCAGGCAGAAGGAATAAGCATCATCATTGTATGGAGAAGAGACCTCCCTGATAATGCCAATAGCTCAAATACATTATCAATACTTGCGGAATCACTGCCTTCGGGGACAACAACCGGTTTAAGCTTCTCTATATCCCGGCCAAAAAAGGGGCTTTCCAACAATTTCTCCTTGGCCCGCATCCAGTTAATGTTTCCTCTTAAAGTATTTATCTCTCCGTTATGAGCCAAAAACCTAAACGGCTGGGATAAATTCCAGGTAGGAAAGGTATTTGTGCTGTAACGAGAGTGGACTAAAACGATCGCGCTCTCCAGGATTTCATCCTGCAGGTCGATAAAAAAACTCTCTACTTGATGAGGCATAAGAAGTCCTTTATAGGAAAAAGTCCTTGAGGATAGATTGGAAATATAAAAAAATGATTTCTGTCTTAAATTTGATGCCCGGACAATATTTTCTATGCTCTTTCGTATTACATAAAGCCTACGTTCAAACATTAACTGATCCTTTATACTTTCATTTCTTCCTATAAAAACCTGCTCAATCACCGGCTCGGCACTCTTAGCACCTTCCCCTAAATAAGAGTTATCTACAGGAACTTTCCTCCATCCTAAGAGAGTTTGGCCTTCTCGTCCAATTACCTTTGAGAACAAATCCTTACAAAACTGTCTTTCTTTATTATCAGTAGGTAGAAAAATAAGGCCGGTGCCATACTCACCGTAAGAAGGCAGATTAATCTTAGCTTCAGAGGTTACTTTCTTAAAAAACTCATGAGGAATTTGGATAAGAATTCCCGCTCCGTCGCCGGTTTTAGGATCAGAACCTACTGCTCCCCGGTGAGCTAATCTGCGTAACACCGTTAAGGAATCTTTGATAAGGGTGCGTGATTTTATCCCCTTTATATCACAAATAAACCCCACACCGCAATTATCATGCTCAAATTGCGGGTCATAAAGTCCTTGTTTACGGGGATAGTTATAATAACTCATGACTTGAATTCCCCTACGTTGATATTAAGTTTCTTAATCTTAGCTCGTATGGTATTGCGATTAATCCCCAACATCCTGGCAGCGGCAATCTGATTGCCAAAACAACGCGCAAGCGCCTTCTCAATAAGTACTTTCTCAGTATTCCTGATAATATTGGCATAAATCTCACCAATATTTGATGTTAGAAAAAGCTCATCAATCACATGGTTATTAGTTTGTTTGTACATTCTGTTTCGTCCTTTGTCAATGCCTAAGTTTTATGCAGCTATTTACAAAAAAAAATTATATTACAATATACATCCTTAAAGATTTAGGTGTATTTTGCACCCTCTTCCCTCCCTATATGCATTGGTAAATGGCACTCGTCACCAATAATAAAAATTGAAGATATTTTCCAACAGAGTTATTGTTTTATTTATGCCTATTACAATATGGAAAGATACTTATCTAACTCATACTGCGGCACCTGGATTTTATAGTTATCCCACTCTTTCTTTTTAAGCTCAACAAATCTACTAAAGATGTGCTCTCCAAGAATTTTTTTCACTAATTCGCTTCCCTCTGTTACAGCCACAGCTTGCCCAAGACTATCCGGCAATGTTTCTATGCCTTTCTCTTTTCTTTCAGCATTGGTAAGATGATAAAGGTTTTTATCCATAGGAGTAGGTACCTTGTATCCTTTCTCAATTCCTTCAAGCCCGGCGCCAAGCATTGCCGCAAAAGTAAGGTATGGATTACAAGCCGGATCACAAGCTCTAAACTCACAACGCGTTGCTTTTTCCTGACCGGGATTATAATGAGGTACTCTCACCAAAGCGCTTCTGTTTCTCTTACTCCAAGCTATATAAACAGGTGCTTCATACCCGGGGACAAGCCTTTTGTAAGAATTTGTATATTGAGCAAAGATTGAACAAATTTCTTTTGCGTGCTGGAGAAGCCCGGCTATATAACTATAAGCTGTCTCCGATAAATGGTCTGACGATGAAGAATCAAAGAAAGCGTTTGTGCTTCCTTTAAAGAGCGATTGATGGGTATGCATACCTGACCCATTTTCACCAAACAGCGGTTTTGGCATGAAAGTTGCATAGACTCCGAATTTGCTAGCGATTTCTTTTACTACAATCCTGTAAGTTAACACATCATCAGCCATCTTTAGGGCATCGGCATAACGCATATCAATCTCATGCTGAGAAGGAGCAACCTCATGGTGTGAATACTCTATGTTTACACCCATTTGCTCAAGAGCAAGAACCGTTTCTCTTCTTAAGTCGCTAGCAACATCCAAGGTGGTCAAATCAAAATATCCACCCTTATCAAGAATCTCAGTGCCTTGATCATTCTTAAAGTAGAAAAACTCAAGTTCCGGCCCAAGATAAAAATGATCGAAACCCATATCATTAGCTCTCTTAATCGCCCGCTTTAAGACATAACGAGGATCCCCCACATATGGTGTTCTGTCCGGCTGTAAAACATCACAAATCATCCTTGCTACAGCTTTTTCTTTTGGCCTCCAAGGAAGAATTGTAAAAGTATTCGGATCAGGCATGGCAATCATATCAGATTCTTCAATTGCCTGATAACCGGTAATCGAAGAGCCGTCAAACCCCATACCCTGATCCAAAGCCTTCTCAAGTTCACCGTCGGTAATGGAGAAACTCTTGACTTGGCCTAAAATGTCCGTAAACCATAACCTGATGAATTTTACATCTTGCTCTTTAACTATCTTCAACACCTCTTCTCTAGTCTTTTTAGCCATTTTCCCTCCTTTCAATTCCATTTTTTTATCCCATTTTTTTATAAAACTTGTGACGCATCTAAAACAAAAAAAGGCATTCTATACCTCCACGATAGAGAACGCCTTTGTTTCTCTTTTCTAAAATTAGCACAAACGCTGTGCCTATTTTTTAAGCACCTGTTTATTAAAGTAAAAAATCTCTCATTTTGGTAACCCATTTTTTCCTCAATAATACGTATATGATTCTCTGCTCTCTGTAAATGGCTCGATTACCCTGTCTAACAAACCCTTAATATAGGCTATAGTCAAACCATAGTTAGTTATTGAAATACCCATGTTTTGCGCCACCCTTATCCGGCTCATTAACTCCCGGCGATTAAGCATACAACTTCCACAATGAATAATCAGCTTATATTTTCTTAAATCAGAATAAGAGAAATCTTTCCCTGAACATATTTCAAAAATAACCTCTCCACCAACCATCTCATTAATTAGCTGTGGTAAAACTATAGTCCCTATGTCTTCCCCAATTGACGAATGCGTGCAAGCTTCGGCAATAAGAACTTTATCTCCTTTTTTAAGTGTATTTAATTCTCGGGCCCCTTTAATAAAAACACTAATGTCTCCTTTAAATCGGGCAAAAAGTATAGAGAAAGTTGTTAACCATATATCTTCTGAAACCTTATTAGCAACTGTCTCAATAATATGAGATTCACAAATAACCATCTTAGGCGGATTAATTAGTGAAGATAAAAGATAATCCAATTCTGTATCTTTTGCTGTTATAGAGCAGGCATTGAGGTTTAAACAATCGCGGATAAGCTGAGACTGAGGTAGTTTCAATCTGCCCACGGGAGCTTCCATATCCAAAGGCCCCACCATAAGCACTAAATCTTTCGGAGAAATTAAGCCATTCATTAAACTGGAATTAGCAAACCGGTCAGCCGGAGCGCTATCGACAATTTGTTGGCTTAACTCCTTTATACCTTCGTTGGAGATTACCGAGGTTTTTACGTACCGAATATTATTCTTTTCTAACCAAGAAGTAATATCTTTTATCTCATAAAACAGATCAACCTTATTTATCGCTACTGTCACGGGAATATTTCTGTCTTTGATGATAGTGATTAGATTCTTTTCATAATCCCCCCAAGAATTGGCCTCGGTTACTACTACAACTATATCAGAGCGATTTAAGACATTAAAACTCTTGTCTACGCGCAAGGAACCTATTTCGCTCTCATCATCGATTCCCGCGGTATCAATAAAAACAACAGGGCCCAAAGGAAACAATTCCATTGTCTTCTCTACCGGGTCGGTAGTTGTACCGGCGATCTCCGACACTATTGCCGCTCGTTGTCGTGTAATAACATTCAGTATGGAAGACTTCCCTACATTTCTTTTCCCCATAAGTGCAATATGTGTTCTTAAAGATTTAGGTGTAACTTGAGTTTGCATCCTCCCCCTTTTCTTATTTAGTGATTTTTGTTTTTATCCGTTAGTTTTCCCGCCTTGTCAGTTGTTTTCTAATTCTCATTATTTAAAGAGGCTAAAGGTAATAACTATACCGCTGAAAACTATCGAAACCATAGCCATCAACTTAATTAATATATTCAGCGACGGCCCGGCAGTATCCTTGAAAGGATCTCCCACTGTATCACCGGTAACCGCTGCTTTATGGCAGCTTGAGCCCTTTCCGCCTAAATTCCCTTCTTCAATATATTTCTTAGCATTATCCCAGGCGCCCCCGGAATTTGCCATAAAAATTGCCAGGACAAAACCTGACGCCAAAGCTCCCACAAGAAGGCCGACCCCCCCTCTTACTCCCAATAGCAAACCAGTTAAAATGGGAGTAACAATTGCTAAAATGGAAGGAAGAATCATCTCTTTCTGAGCAGCTTTTGTGGTTAAAACAACACACTTTGAATAATCAGCCTTTTCTTTGCCCTCTAACAAACCCTTTATTTGACGAAATTGCCGACGGACCTCTTCAATAATAGCGCCGGCAGTCCGGCCTACCGCCCTCAGAGATAAAGAACAAAAAACAAAAGGCATCATTGCCCCGATAAATACACCCACAAGAACATTGGGATCAAGCAAACTTAAGTCCATGTTTACGGTCTTGCCTAAACGTACCGCTTCATGCAAAATATGATCTTTATAGGCAACAATTAAAGCCAACGCGGTTAAAGCGGCTGAACCTATAGCAAAGCCTTTACCGGTAGCTGCCGTAGTATTGCCTAAGGAATCAAGCTGATCAGTCCTCTTTCTTACTTCCGGTTCTAATTCAGCCATCTCAGCTATGCCCCCGGCATTATCAGCAACCGGACCATAGGCATCAGTAGCTAAGGTTATTCCCAGGGTAGAAAGCATTCCCACGGCTGAAATACCCACTCCATAAAGCCCTAAGCCGAAATTTGTGAATCCCCCGCTTACAGCAAAGCTGGCCAGGATCGCGCCGCCAACAGTAAGCACTGCTCCAACCGGAGAAAGCATTCCCAAAGCAATCCCTTCAATAATCAGCGTTGCCGCTCCGGTCTTAGAAGCTCGAGCCAAGCCCCGGGTTGGTTTGTATCCGGTTGAAGTAAAGAATTCGGTAAATTGCCCGATTATCACTCCGGCAAAAAGTCCAATTACCACTGACCCAAAAACTCCCAAATACTTACTGCCCAAAACATACCAGACCACTAAAAAAGAAAACACAATTACAAACCCTGAAGCTGTCCAGACCCCTTTTCTTAAAGCCTTAAGTAATCCTTTTTGGGTAACGCCTTCCTTGGTTTGGACAAAAAAGTAGCCAATCACCGAAGCTACTACCCCGCATGCAGCCATAAGCATAGGAGTGATCACGCCTTTTAATCCTAAACCAGCGGCAGCAGCCAGAGCCATTGTGGCAACTATGGAATCAACGTAAGACTCGTATAAATCCGCACCCATACCGGCAACATCGCCAACATTATCCCCCACCAAATCAGCAATAACCGCCGGATTTCGGGGGTCATCTTCGGGAATTCCGGCTTCAACCTTACCGACTAAGTCCGCGCCAACATCAGCAGCCTTGGTATATATCCCTCCGCCTAAACGGGCAAAAAGAGCATAACTGGATGCTCCCATTCCAAAACAAAGCATAGTCGAAGTTATTGCAGTTAATAAATCACTGCCGGCAGGTAACGGGTTGTTGGAGTAATACCACTTTAAAACAATAAACCAGGCCGCCATCTCCAGAAGCCCTAAACCCACGACCATAAGGCCCATAACTGTTCCGCCGCTAAAAGCAACCTTCAATCCTTTATTTAAACTCCGGCTGGCGGCAAAAGCGGTACGGGCATTTGATTTTGTAGCCACATACATCCCCAGCCAGCCGCAGAATCCGGAAAAAAGCCCTCCGGTAATAAAAGCAAAAGGAACAAATATAACTAAAAATCCTTTTAATGCCATAGTTAAAAGAATACAAAACACAACTAAAAAGAAAATCGAAACAACTTTATATTGTTGATTTAGGTATCCTCTTGCTCCTTCAAAAATATAACGGGATATCTCCTGCATTTTCTCGCTGCCCTGAGGCTGTTTAAGTATCCAGCGGATTAAATATCCACAAAAACTTAAAGCCAACAGCGCTCCGGCAAAAACAAATATAATCGGACTCACTCCTTCAATCACATATCCTCCTTTAAAGATAAATATTTACCTTTTTAACTTATACTATTTATAAAGTGACACTGTTACAAAATATACAGAATCGTCATTGCGGACAAAATGGCATTTGGCAATAATCCAAAAGTTTAATCTTCTTTTATTTTTTGAAAATTGCTTCTCTTCTTTCGCCTACAGAAATGAATTTTACCTTTACTTCCAGAAAACTCTCGATAAATTTTATATATTCCCTGGCTGTTTGAGGCAAATGAGCAAAGTTACGTATCGTATTAATACAGCTTCCCCACCCTTTGAATTCTTTATAAACGGGCTGGAGGCCTTCTAAATTATAAGGAAAACTCTTTAGAATTTTTCCTTTATATTTATAGGCTACGCAGACTTTTATCTTTTTTAACCCACCCAAAACATCAAGCTTGGTAATAACTAAGTCTGTTACCTTATTTATGATTACCGCTCTTCGCAGCAATACTAAGTCCAGCCACCCACACCTGCGGGGCCGGCCGGTTGTAGCGCCAAACTCACCCCCCTGGCTACGGAAATAATTTAAAAATTCATCATTTAATTCCGTAGGAAAAGGGCCCTCACCTACCCGGGTAGTATATGCCTTAGCTACTCCTATGACCTTATTTACAGGGACAAAAGAAAAACCCGAACCCAGAAGAGCGCCGGAAGAAACTACTGATGACGAGGTAACAAAAGGGTAACTGCCAAAATCTACATCTAAAAATGTGCCTTGAGCACCTTCAAACAAAAACCGTTTTTCTCTCTGTTTGTAAAAATAATCCACTAAATCACAAACATAGGGCTTTAAAGTTTTAGCTAAATCTCTATACTCCTCATAGATTGCTTTAAAAGAAAAACCCTTAAATTTATAAACTTTCCTAAAAATAGCATTTTTTTCTCTTAAATTGTCTTTGAGCTTCAATGAAAAAACTTCCGGCTCAATAAAATCAGCCATCCTTATCCCGCAACGGGAAAGCTTATCCATATAACAAGGGCCAATCCCCCGTTTAGTGGTACCAATCTTTTGAATCCGTTTCTTTTCTCGTAAAGCATCCATCACGCGATGATAAGGCATAATTATATGGCAAAGAGGAGAAATCTTGAGGTTACGCGGAGAAATATTTATCCCCTTAGCTTTAAGCGAGCTAATCTCCTGGATTAAAACCTTAGGGTCAACAACCACCCCATTGCCAATTGCGCAGACTTTACCTTTACGCAAAATCCCCGAGGGGATAAGATGGAAAACAAACTTTTCACCTTTCACCACAACAGTATGGCCAGCATTATTCCCTCCCTGGAAACGAACAATAATATCACTGTTACGGCAAAGATAGTCAATTACTTTGCCCTTACCTTCGTCTCCCCACTGTAATCCTACTAATATCGCACTCATAATTTGTTCACCTATTATAATTTTACCACTTTTAAAGAAATTATATCCGGATTAGCTTTAATCCGGTTTATTGCATCCTCAGTAAGAGAACTATCTAAGTTAAGAATAGTTAACGCTGTTCTCCCGCCGCTGTCTGTCGTCGTTAGGGGGTGGCGGCCCAGGCTCATGCCGGCTATATTAACACCGCAGGCGCCTAAGGTTGTGCCTAAGAAACCGATAACTCCCGGCTTATCCCGATTATTTATAACCACCATAAACTCAGTTGGAGCGACTTCGGTATAAACGTCATCTACTTTAACAAAGCGTGCTTCCTTATTGGCAAAAAGCGTTCCCTCTAAAAAACGCTCCTCCTTATCAGTAAGAACTTTTACTCTTATACAATTAACATACTCTTCTTCATCGCTTATTTTTACCTGTTCTATTTTAATACCCCTTTCCTTAGCAACTTCTAAAGCATTTATGTAATTAATGCCTTCTTCTAATTGCTGGAAGAGAAATCCCCGAACAAAAGCCGCGCCTATAACATCTACCTTGTAGGTCGAAATATCGCCGTGATAAGATATCTTTATTTCTTTTATTCCTCCTTTGATAAGCTGAGATATAAATTTTCCCATACTTTCGGCTAAATTAAAGTAAGGCTCAATAATCTTATAAGTTTCAGAGTCAAGCTGCGCGTAATTAACGGCATTTTTAATAGCCTTGCCCAAAAGAGCATCTTTTATGCAATGAGCAACTTCGATAGCAACATTTACCTGAGCTTCTTCTGTAGAAGCGCCTAGATGCGGGGTAGCAATAAGATTATCTGACTCTAGCAAAGAGGAATCAAAAGGCGGTTCCTGAGAATAAACATCTAAAGCCGCACCGGCAATCTTCTTTTCTTTCAATGCTTTCTGTAAGGCTTTTTCATTGATTATCCCTCCCCGGGCACAATTAATAACAACAGCGCTTGGCTTCATTTTAAGAAATTCACTATCGGAAATTAAATTCCTGGTCTCATCGGTAAGGGGAGTGTGGACGGTAATAAAATCAGCGTGCTCATAAATCTCTTCAAGTTCTACCAGCTTTACGCCGATTTTTTCAGCCACATCTTCAGAAACAAAAGGATCAGAGACTAAAACCGTCATACCAAAAGCAATCGCCCGCTTAGCCAGTTCTTTACCGATACGGCCCAGGCCAATAACCCCTAAAACTTTAGAATACAATTCAGTTCCTTTAAACTTCGACCTCTCCCACTTCCTGCTTTTAAGTGAGATATGAGCAAAAGGAATATTTCTGGCAGCGGCCAGCATAAGAGCGAATGTCTGCTCACAGGTAGCGATAGTATTGCCTCCGGGAGCATTCATCACGATTATCCCTTTTTTCGTTGCCGCCTCAATATCAACATTATCTAAACCAACTCCGGCCCGGCCGATAACCTTTAAATTGTCAGCCTTCTCAATAACGTCACCGGTAAGTTTTGTCCCGCTTCTTATAATAATACCCTGATAATCACCGATTATTTCTTTAAGCTCAGCCGGGCTTAATTTATACTTACAATCTACTTTAAAACCAGCTTCCTCTAATATTTTTATCCCTTCCGGTGATAATTTATCCGATACGATAATTTTATCCATGAAAAACCTCCTCCAGGCGTAACACCGAAGCTCCTTGTTTAAACTCATACCCTAACCCTCTTAAGACTTTCTCAAGAAGCGAAAAACAGTCGATTAAATCCTGTTCGTTTATCCATCCCATATGAGCAATTCTAAAAATCTTATCCTTACAATTTGCCTGGCCGCCGGCTATACTTACACCATGTTCCTCTCTTAGAATTTTAACGATATTCGAAGATCTAATATCCTCAGGAGATGTAATAGCGGTAACTGAAGCCGAAGGCGCCGAAGAAAAAACTTCTAAGCCTAAAGCTTTAGCCGCCTCTCTTGTGCCCTGGGCCATTTTTTCAAACTTCTTCCACCTAAGCTCTATCCCTTCTTTATTAATAGCGTCAATCGCTTCCTTTAAACCCACGATAAGGGATACCGCCGGGGTATAGGGGGTATCGTTCTTTGCGTAGCTTTTTAAAGCCTTTTTCAAATCGAAATAATACTTGGGCAGATCAGAAGCCTCAAGCGCGCTTTGCGCTTTTTTACTCAGGCTCAAAAAACTTAAACCCGGCGGAAGCATAAGCCCTTTCTGAGACCCGCCTACAACTACATCCACTCCCCACTTATCAGTAAATAAAACATCCTGGCCTAAACCGCTAATCGCATCAACTACCAAAAGTATATCTTTTTCATTTGTAATCTTAGCAATTTTCTCAATGTCAAAAACGGTAGCCGTAGAGGTTTCACAGAGAGTGGTAAATACTCCCTTTATACTCTTATTTTCATCTAAAATCTTAGCTAAATCTTCCGGTAAAGGCGCACTCCCCCATTCAATATTCATCTCTACTACATCCAGCGAAAAACTTTTAGCTATCTCTATCCATCTTTCCCCGAATTTACCTCCACCGATAGCTAATACCTTATCTCCCTTAGCAAATAAATTACTTAGGGCAGCTTCCATGGCACCGGTTCCCGAGGAAGCAAGGATAAGCACCGGATTTTCAGTACAAAAAATACTCTTTAACCCCCTATAGACTGCTCCTAAAATCTCCTGAAATTCGCCTGTACGATGGTGTAAAATCTGGCGGGAAAGGCCTTCTCTGACAAAAGGAGGCACTGGTGTTGGACCGGGAGTCATTAAGAATTTACGCTGCATTTTCATTCCTTGTTTTGTAGGGGCGCGGTTTCCGCGCCCGATTATTTTATTATTATCCGGGCGGGGTAATCCCGCCCCTATTCCGAACTATTTACCACTCTTATGTTTGGCATTAATAAGTATCTCGTCTAATATTCCGTAATCCTTTGCTTCCTGAGCACTCATAAAAAAATCTCTATCAGTATTTTTCTTTATTTCCTCAAGAGACCTTCCGGTATGGGAAACAAGAATTTCATTTATTTTAGACCGAAGCCTTAAAATTTCTTTTGTCTGTATAGAAATATCTTCGGCTGAACCCTGCACGCCACCCCAGGGCTGATGAATCATAATCCGGGAATTTGGCAAAGCATACCTCTTGCCTTTTGTTCCGGCACAAAGAAACAAAGCCCCTAAAGAAGCAGCTTGCCCCACACAATAAGTTGCTACATCACACTTTATAAATTGCATTGTATCATATATTGCCAAACCCGCGGTAATCGCTCCGCCCGGGGTGTTAATGTAGACGTTGATATCTTTATTTATATCATCCATCTGCAGGAACAGCAGCTGAGCAATAATTATATTGGCAATACTGTCATCGACGGGCGTACCGATAAAAATAATTCTATCTTTGAGCAGCCGCGAGTATATGTCATAGGCACGCTCCAGATCGGAAGAGC